>CACXCQ010000275.1 GCA_902766185.1 uncultured Eubacteriales bacterium | reverse complement strand
CGCCGTTCCGGTGCGGTTCATGGTGACCTTGCCGCCCTCATCGATGGAGATCACCGGGTCGGCGTCGTCATCCACGGTGAGCCACTGGAAGGTGTCTTCCGCTTCAGAGGACTCCGCCTCGAACTGCAGGGATTCCATCCACAGATCCGCCTTCACGGTGGCCCCGGAGACGTATGCCCCGTCGTACTTCAGTTTCAGGGTGGCGTCCGCGGGAAGTACCTCCACCCGGCATTCCTTGTGTATCACCAGTCCGCGCTCATCCGTGACGGAGGCGGTGATCACCGTCTCTCCCTCACCGGTGCCGGAGATGGGTGCGTATGCGCTGGATACCCCCTTGCTGCCCGGTGACAGTTTCGTCACCAGGGTGTCGGTCACGGTCACTTCCCCTGTCTCCTCATCCGTTACGCAGAATCCGGCAACGGAGGTGTCCGGAAGCGTCCAGTTGACCTCCCCTTCCACGGCAGGGCTTACCCTGGCCGCGACCAGTTCGCTGCCGCCAAGAGGCACCAGGACATCCTGCGCATCCAGGTCGAGGGATACCGTTGCCTCCAGCACCTTGACGATGCATGTGGCCGTCAGGCCTTCAGTGGCGGCCGTGATCCGGACCTGTCCTTTGGAGACGCCCTTCACCAGGCCGTTTTTGTCCACCGTGGCGATGGACTCGTCATCCGAGGTCCATTCCACATTGGCCTTCGCTTCTTCCGGAGACCAGATGGCCTGCAGCTGCAGTTTCTCACCCTTGGCCACCTGCTTGTCGCCGTCGGCGATCTTCAGCTCGGTAATACCCGAGGCCACCTTGATCATGAACTCGCTGGCGAACCCTTCGTAATGGACGGAGATCTGCATATCTCCAAGCTCATTCAGGATGTCCCCGTCTGCAATGGGCCGGCTCCCCTCATCTTCGTCAACGGTCATCGTGTAGTTGTCGATGAGGGCGCGTCCGCCGTCCTTCATGATCGCGGCGACCACCATCCCTTCGGTGGTGAACGCCTCACCTGGCACATACTCCCCGGTATCCGGCGAGCGGACGATCTGGATCGCTTCGATCTCCTTCACGGGAGGATCCGGCTCCACATCCTTGTGGATCGTATTTCCGCACACCTCGCATTCGCTGGTCTTGGTCCACGTGCCGTCGGGATTCGGCTCCTCAGCAGGTTTCCAGTCTCCCTGGCGATGCGGGTTACAGATGATGTTCTCGCGGTTTTCCACCGTGCCATCGCCCGTGTTCGTCAGCTTGCTTCCGTAGTTATAGAATGTTCCGTTCACCTGAATGAGTCCGGCGTTGTTCATGCTGCCGTACTTGTGCAGCGTGGAGCCTTCTCCCGAGATGAACGTTCCCTTGTTCTTGATGGACGACTGTTTCTTCATGGTCAGCTCGGCGCCGTCCGCCAGCACCATGGTCAGATCACTGGCGATGGTGAAGGCATTGTCCTCCATGGCGCACTTGCCGATGATGGTCAGCACCGGCTCCTCCATCGTCGTCGAAGCGGCCTCATTCAGCGCATCCTTCAGCTCCGTGAAGCAGACCGTTCCGCCTTCCTCCGAGGACAGGGTCGCCACGTAGTCCTTCAGGCTGTTCTCCCCGGTAAAGGTCATATCCTCGTTGATGAGGACCGGCCCGAAGCCCGGTGAGTAGGCTTCCTCTCCGCACCGCCAGTACTTCGGCGTATCCGTTCCGAAGGATTCCTCTCCCGGAAGCATGTACTCAGCCGGGTACAGATACAGCGCCACTTCCTTTCCGCCGGCTTTGAAGTCTGCCTTCACCGGCGCCTGACAGGTGTCACTGCAGCCCAGCGGGATGATCTGCGGTGTGATCCGATCTCCCTCCGGCTGGTCCGCCCCGGTCTCCTCGACTCCCCAGAGCTTGGCTTTTGCCTCCTTGTTCATGAAGTAAGCCAGTTTCGCCGCAAAGGCAGGCTTGTTCATTTCTTCTTCCGCCTTCTCCCAGTCATCCGGATCGGCGGTCAGGCTGCGGGCGTTCTTTCCCTGCCTCTCCTGCATCGCGGCACCTGACGGTCCGCGGTAGTAGTTGGCCACGAAGGGGCCGGCTCCCAGCTCCTCGAGATCGTCACAGATGAACGCAGCACCCGCGTCATAATATGATCCGTCAGACGTGTTGGCGAGCTGCAGACCCTCGACGTAGCAGCCGGTTATCGTCCCCTGGTATTTGGGAAGACCTCCCTGGTTGATGTGGTTTTGCAGCGCAATGCCGGATCCGACATCTCCGTAGCCCGGAAAATCACGCTCCGCCCTGAGCTTCATGTCGATGACCTGGCAGGCCTCGATGGTTCCCATGTTATAGGCAGCGATTCCCGCCAGCTCACTTCTGTACTCGCCGAAGTCAAGGTTCGTCTTCTGGGTCAGGCTGCAGTCTTTGAGGGTCACGCCGGAGATGGTTCCTTTGTTGATCCTGGCGACCAGCGCGTTTCCGATATCCGTGTCGCCGTTTCCGATGGCTTCGACCACATAGGCGCTGAAGCCCTCCAGAGTCAGATCCTTCACGCACGCTCCCTCGGCGATGCTGCCGAAGATGCAGCTGTATCCGTTACTCGGACTCTCGCCGCCTATCTTCAGGTCAGAGATCGTGTGCCCCTGTCCGTCCAGGATGCCGGTGAACTCTCCGGGGAACTGACGAAGCTGCGCATCCTCCGGCATGGAGAAGTCGTCCATGATGACGCCCTTAGAGCGCTCCTTGATCTGCTTGTCAGCCAGCAGGTTGATCCTCTGCATGAAGCTGTCGAATTCCTCCCAGCTGCTGATGAGGTAGGTCCTGCGATCGGTGATCGTAAAGGGCATGTTCCTGCTGATATTCTCCAGTTCAAAGATGTATTTGGTTTTTTCTCCGGTAACGTCCGTAATGGTCGGCTCAATAATTTCGTCCTCAAGCATCAGATGGCAGGGATAATCGTGTTCTCTCTGGATGGTGAAGGTCACGTCCTCGCCGGTTCCCACTTCTAGAGTCTCTCCCTTTTCCAGCGTCTTTCCTTCGCTGTCCAGAATATCCGGCTCGGGGCCTTCTACATCTGTTTCGAAGCTGATGACGTTGTAGGTGCTCGGCCTGAAGCCGCAGACGATCTCCGCATCATCCGTGATGCTTTCCAGAGTGAATACGCCGTCAGTCATATCCTGGCGCTTTCCTCCCATGAGCACCTCAGTCATGATGTGGCTCGGATCCTCCGGATTCTGACAGATGGACAGGCTCTCACCTTCGTATACGGTGATCTGCTTCTGTTCTTCCTCGATGGACTTAACGACCTTTTCGCCATTATGTCCTGTGATGGTGCACACGGCGGTTCCGCCGCCGGTGGCCTTCGCGGTGATGGTGTGGTCCGTATCGTCCTTGACCTGCGCGCTTATCGTCATGCTGTCCGAAATGTTGAAGACCAGGGACGGATCGGTGCTCTTCTGCTGTTCTCCGTCAACGGTCCAGTAATCGAACAGCTTGCCCCGGTCGGGTACTGCCGTGATCTCGATCCTGGCTCCCGCGCTGATCCTCTGCAGCTTCTCGTCATACTGATCCGCCGGGATCTCCTCGCCGTCCACCTTGACCACGTAGCTGACGTCCTGTCCGGCGAGCCCGATGGAATAACGTCCCTTTTCTGTCTGCAGCGCCACCGAGCAGGCGGTCACATCGTCCGGAAGGTCGAACTCGACGCCCTCGCTGGTGCCGACAGTGAATTCCTCAAGAGCAGGCTGTACGGTGCCGCCCGGCGTAGTCGCCTCAACGGACCACTGGGCGTCCTCGGCAGGAACGAATCCCGGCGCGGTCTTCACCCTGATCTTCGATCCCTTGGGCGCTCCCTTGCCGTTCTCCAGGGCGATCTCCTTGCCGAGATCCTCCACCGGATTGCTTCCGTCATTGATATACGAAGCCCTCAGATCGCCTTGCAGATCCAGATCGATGGTATCCCTGGCGAAGATCGCGTAGACCGCTGCGGGGCTGTCGCCCATGGTGTAGTTCTTCGTGTTGATGCCGCCTTCAGAGACTGCGCCCGATGCAACGGAGCTGTTGCCGCCGTAGTTGTCCCAGCGCCACTCCTTGAAGTGCCATCCGTCATCGGCTCTGGCGGTGAACTGCATCTCCGTCCCCTCCAGAACGGCGCTTCCGGTCGCAAAGGCAGGCTTCACCGAGATGCTTCCCGCACCCTTCGTCTCGTAGGTCAGCGTATTGTTCTTCGGTTCAAATATTACGGTGATATTCACCTGTCCTCCGGTGTTGATGGTGGGCTCGCTGCGCAGCGTATAGACGAGCAGGTTATTGCCATTCTGGTACCGAATGCCTCCCTGTCCATCCTCGATCTTCCATTCTTTGACCCGGAAGCCTCTGGCCGGTTCCGCTTTCAGGGTGATCTTCGATCCTCCTGAGAAGCCCAGCTTTTGCACGTTCTCCTCCAGGATCGGGGAGATCATGCGCACGCTTCCGGCGTTTTCGTCCGACGGCGCCGCGGTAACTTCGTAGTAGCTGCCCACCACCAGGAATTCGGCCTCATTCAGCCCCTGGATGTCATAGAATATCTCAAGCAGATTCTGGGCATCTTTATTCTTCGCCATCACTGCCACCCGGTAAAGGGCCGGGATGAACTGCTGGGCGTACTCCGGATGCTGCTCCAGATCCGTGGAATCGAACAGCTTCTCACCGCTGGCCTCGTAGTACCGGAACTTCAGAAGGTCGGCCAGACTCTTCGCCTCGCCTCCTTCCGTCCCTATGATGTTCTTCTCGGTAAGACTGCCGTCACCCGTCAACGTTACGTCCTCTCCCTCGAAGGAATAGGGCTTCAACAGGCTGCCGGCGCCGGAGATCTTGCCCGATACGCTCATGCTGACCTCCATCGGCGCAGTGTACACGACCTGATGCCCCGCGGCTTCTGTCTCCTCACCGGTATACACTTCTATCCAGGCCTTGGACTTCAGCTTCGCGTTCAGCGGGAGCTTCGCCGCTCCTGCTGTTTCGGCCAGGTCAAAATCGCCCAGGGCTTCTCCGGTCTTCTGGCCGCTCTGATCCACGGCGAAGATCTTCATCCTGGTGACCTGATCCGTTATGTCTGTTCTCGTAACAGAGCCGTCGGCCTGCTTTTTGAAATCGAAGAGATGCGCTGTGGCCATGATGTTCTCTCCGAACCGGTATCCCGATTGGGCTGACAGCCAGGTACACTCGTCGATATTCCGCAGATAATGGTATTCCTCCGTGCCTTCGCAGCCGTAGAACACCTTGTTGCCTTCATAGGAAACGGTGATCACATACCCGCCGTCCACGAAGGCCTGCTGGCTTACTGTGCTGATCAGATCCTCGATGCTGTTGATCTGTGCGATCCCCGTCGTCGGATTGATGTAGGTGTACAGCGTCATATCTCCATTGGGGCCGCTGATCTTGAAGTACACCTTGCCTTCAGGTTTGGCCGTGCCTGTGCTGCTGGCATTGGAGACCTTGACCTCCACTCCGGTATTGATCGGCCCGCGTCCTTCTCCGTCAAAGACCCGGATCGGGCCGAACACCACATCTCTCTTGGAGAATGAGACGTCACATGCTCCCGTAAACGCGGAGATGTACTGCGGCGCGCTCTCCCTCTTCCTGACCAGATTGACCCGGCAGCGGTACTTCCCAACGCGCTTGCTGGAATTCGCGGCGAAGGTCAGAGTCGCCTTGGTTTCGCCTTCTTCATCCAGCCACTTGTGGGTCTTGGTATCGTACTTCTGCCACTGGTAATCCTTCCCGGTCTCGTATTCCTCCGGATTCGCCACGCTGACCGACAGCGTGGAGGTCCCATCGGGATAGAGCTTGAGCGTGTCCGAAGAAAGGCTCAGCTCCGGCTTTTGGGACACGTCCGTCCGGCCCTCAATGATCGGGCTGAAGATACTCTCCTTGGGGGTGGTAGAACTCCTGACCTTCATTCGGTATTGATACTTCGTATCGGCACTCAATCCGTCCTCCACGAAGGAGTACTCGCGGATCGTCTTGCCGTTGCTGTCGGTGAGGGTATTGCCATCATCATCCTTGACGATCTGGTAATCGCTGCCTTTTACCGTTCCCACCAGTTCGTTCCCTCCGCCCTGGGGGAAATCCTTGTACCGGTAGATATCGAACATCGTGCCGGCGTCCCCGGAATAGTTCCAGGTGAGACCGACCTGCGAATCCGTCGTCTGATCAAAATCCTGGCTGATGTTATCCGGAAGCTTCGGCGGCGCCGTATCCGTATCCGTGACAAAATAACTGATGACCGGGAAGGAGCACGACTTGGAGTCGTACACCATATACTTCATCAGCGACCATGAGAAATAGTACCCGTAAGACTGCGCCTCTCTGGGCATATTCACTACCGTTCCGGAATAGGATGCACCCTTCGGGAAACTGTATTTCGTCCCCCACACCTCATTGGTGCCGAGTTCGAGTCCGGCTCCGCCCTTATACCATGCAGCCGCTCCTTCCCCGACGATGTCTGTCCAGTCCAGACCTATGTGGAACGTCCAGTATACTCCACTGGCGTCCCGGTGATAACTGTCCGTCTCCCTGGATATGGACTGGGATATGAATCCGGCCCCGTAGCCGACGCCCTCCCAGGTATCCGGCTTGTACTCAACGTATTCGTCCTTCTTGATCACATCGTCATGTTTCGGATCCTCATTCGGTTTGGCGTCCAGTTCATCCTTGTTTGCGTTTTTCCCGTACTTCTTCCATTTATCCTTGACTGCCTTCGGGATATCCGCTTTGCCGGAGGGGTAGGTCTCCGGATGGCCGGGAACGGAGGTAATGTATTGTGTCACATCCGGCAGATCGCTCGTGGAGTGCTTGCGCACCTCCATGTAATCTTCCACGGACATGGTCACCGTAGCCGGCTGATGGGTATGCGTCTCTTCCCTCGTATCGGAGACCGTAGTCACGTTGCCGGCATCATCCACAGCAGCGGTGGTCTCGATATATTCGTATTTTTCCACCGGTGTGGACATGAGCACCACCTGGTTTTCTCCCGCTGCCGTTCCATAGGTCACTTCGAAGGTGTTGGTGACGCTGTCGCCCGCTTCCTTCGTGTACTTATATCCCAGGGCCGATCCAACATCAAACCCCACGAAATTGACGAGTCCGAGGGTCTTTACCCCCAGATCAAACGCGTGGTTGGTGTATACACCTATAGTGAATTCCAGGTTCGACCCGAATTCCCTGCCGTTTCCCGTACTCTCTCCGTAGGTGGTCTCGCAGAAATCCAGCATGTGTCCGTTATCGTAGTCAGCCACATCCTTGTAGTAAGGGGCTGACGCCAGGACCGCGATCACCTTGGGATCCTGATATTCGAGATCGTGCTTGCCCGTATATTTCAGGACAGCGCTGTCCATATCCGTATCCGCGGCGAACAGGGTGATGGGCGCGCCCTCGGTGGATCTGCTGTACGCCGAGATGTTGTGCTGCGCCGTGAGCTCGAGGCCGTTGTCATCATCATCCACGGCAACGATCATGCCGGCATCCGAGAGGATATTCATGTCTTCTCCGATCTCCCCGCCTCTGGGCTGGGTGACCCGGTGAACAGTGACATAATCGCCTTCGCTCATGGTATAGTTGCCGACATCGGCGCCATACTCAAAGTATTCCACCTGTTTGTCGGCCATATCATACAGCCCGTGAAGGTCCGTGAATATCGCGCTTCCCTTTTTCTTTCCGGAGGGATCCTGGGGATCATTCGGGCTCTTGTCCTCCAGTTCGTCCACGAGGGTGAACCCGTTATCGTAAGAATACAGCACGCTGTCCATGTAGATCTTGCTCTTGCTGCTCTTCCCCATGATATCGCCCACGGCGATGTTGGTCTTCATCGCCGGAATGCTGTAATAGTAAGCATCCCATCCATTGCCAGAGGCCCAGGTTTTGTTGTGATCCTCGTCTTCGCTCCAATCTCCATCGATGATGCTGATGTTATCAAGCTTCTCCAGCACCATGCTTTTGCTGTCCGCATCGTAGGTGTATTTGCCCAGCGCACGGCTCGTATTGTCGCTCTGCTCCGACTGGCGCTGACCGCCTATGATCATCTCTTCGTTTCCATCTCCGTCCAGATCGCCGAATGCGGTGGACACTCTGATCAGAGCGTCATCTCCGTAGTCCAGCGTCTGGGAATCCCTCAGCATCTGGCCGCCGTGGATGGCGCTGCCGTTGCTTCCGTACAGGACCACCGTGGTGCTGGGCAGCGACAGCTGGATCGATTTCTTTTCCTTGGAGTCTCTCCCCACGTCTGACGCGCCGTAGGAGATGACCAGATCGCAGGAGCCGTCATTGTCCGCGTCTCCCGCCGCCAGGTCGATGTTGTTGTAGAAGTTGGACATGAAATATCTGTCCTGACCCCCTCCGTCATAGGGATCGTATTCCACGATCTGCGCGTTGTTCTTGGGAAGGACATAGTTCCACGCGTTCTGCCAGCTGTTCTTATTGAACGGATCTGAACAATCCGTGCCGTTGGTCAGATCGTAGATCGCCACTCTTGCCGCGGCTCCGTCTGTTGCTGCCGGAACATAGACCGCGATCTCATCCACGGTGTCGTTATCAAAATCCCCGGCAGTGATCTGCAGCTGGGACTGTATCTGATAGTCCCAGACGAGCCGGTTCTGAATGAAGGATGAGATCTGGATCGGTTCCGATTCTATGTTTCCCGTCTTCGGATCGAAGATCTTCATATAGATGTTATGATCCGGCTCCGTATCGCCCTTTTTGTAATGCTTGTAATTGGTGTAGAGCATGGCCGCGCCGGAATCTCTGCCGGATCCCTTCACGTCCACATCCGTAGCCGCCACAAAAGCATAGGCTCCCGGTCCGTTGATATCCTGTTCTCCCTGTGCCGAGTTCTTCAGGGTAGCGTACTCTCCGTCCAGCTTGGCGTTGTGCCCGTACAGGTCGGTCGTGGCCGACACAAAAGGCTGGGGTGTCCGATGGCCCTGATCGTCTTCCTCATAGGGAACGGATGTCTCGATCTTCACCATCTCGCTCATCTCGCACATGGTGGTCACATCCGATCCATACGGATTGTCCGTGGAATCCGCATCGTACGTCTCCGGTATCTTGGACGTATCGAAGCCGAAGTCCTCCAGCACGCCTCCGCCCTTATCGTAACTGGTCTCCTGACCCTCAGACGATTCGGCAGGCGAGCCGGTATCCGCATATACCATATTCCCTAATCCGTTGAACATGAATGCACCCGTGAAGGCAAACACAAATGCAGTCAGAAATGCGATTATCTTTTTCGGCAGCTCTTTCATTGTTCCTTCCTCCGCGCTGACTATACAGTTCCGTATAGATAGAGATACACAAAAGCAGGACATTCCCAGCCTTTGCGCGAAAATTCTAAATATATATAGGTAAATTATACCCTAATATATATGGGTCTTCAACAATTTAAAGTGTTATTTAATTAACGTATACAGCTCGATGCCCGGAACGTCCCAAGAAGGAAAAGTCAATGTTTTGGCTGTTATAACGTGCTGTAACATTGACTTTTTCGGCTCGAGCGAGTGGATCCGGGAGAGGAGTCAATGTTTCGACCGACTTTGGGAAGAAAAACATTGACTGCATGTGCCGTCCAGCCTTTGCGCGAGAGGAAAGTCATGGTTTAGCCGGCTCTGACGCATTGAAACATTGACTTT
>CACXCQ010000274.1 GCA_902766185.1 uncultured Eubacteriales bacterium | reverse complement strand
GTGGCGCCCTTCTGCCGGAAATCCTTTCATGCAAAACAGCCGGTTTTACGGCCCTGCTGCAAGAAATCGTTTTTTAAATCTTGCAAAACACCATCAATTATGCAGTTGCTGCAACATTTGCCCTTTGCTGCATGATTTTTGAACAAAAAGCTTGCAGCAGCCATGAAATATCGTGCTTGCTGCAGGCAACAACAGAACCGCAGCATTGACGAGAAGAGCGAAATGGAGTATCATAGGGTTAGTTAAGTTTAACTAACGGACGGGAAGCTATGTATCTGGAACTGAGAGACATCACAAAATCCTACGGAGAAGATGGGAATCGCACTCAGGTGCTGCAGGGGATCACCTGCGGGCTGGAGGAGGGAGAGATCTGCGTGCTGCTTGGGCCCTCCGGATCCGGCAAGTCGACGCTGCTGAACATCATCGGCGGGATCGATACGATGGACGGGGGCAGCGTGTCCATCGGAGGCCAGGCCATCGAGCGCATGAACGAGAAGCAGCTTTCCCGCTATCGCCGGACGTATCTGGGTTATGTTTTTCAATCGTATAATCTGATCCCGAATCTGACCGTGAAGGAAAATATCGAAGTAGGAGCGTATCTTGCTGAGGAGTCCCTGCCTTTGCAGGAACTGATGGAGACTCTGGGGCTGTGGGAGCACCGGGACAAGACGCCGAATCAGATCTCCGGAGGACAGCAGCAGCGGACCTCCATCGGCCGGGCGATCATCAAGAACCCGCACATTCTGCTCTGCGACGAGCCGACGGGAGCGCTGGACTACCATACATCGAAGGAGATCCTCACGCTGATCGAGGAGGTCAACCGGAAATACGGAAACACGGTGGTCATGGTGACCCACAACGAGGCCCTGCGGGATATGGCGGACAGAGTGATTATTCTGCGGGACGGCCGGATCCGGGAGGAATACACCAACGCGACGAAGACACCGGCGGCGGATCTGGACTGGTAGGCGCCCGCGGCCGCCAGCCCGGCAAAAGCCCGCAGACGAACAGAGCACCACTGGAACGACATCATGAACAAGAAGCAGCGCAAAAAGAACCCCCTGATGAAGCGGATTCCCCGGGAACTGCGAAAGGACCTGGGGAAATATGCCGCGCTGTTTTTGTTTATGGCGCTGATGATCGGCCTGGTTTCGGGATTCCTCGTGGCGGACGGAAGCATGATCCGGGCGTACAACGACAGTTTTGAGAAATACGCAGTGGAGAACGGCCACTTCAACTGCGACCTGAAGCTGACGAAAAAAGCGGTCCGAAACATCGAGGACGAGGACGTGACTCTCTACGAGCTGTTCTATAAGGACAAGGAGGCCCGGGCGGGTGGCGAGCAGAAGACGGTCCGGGTGTACCGGCTGGAGGATAGGATGGAGCCCGGCGCCGGGACCGCAAGCGGCAGCACGACGCCCGGAAGCGGCACGACATCGGGAAGCACGGCATCGGGCGGCGCCGCACCCGGCGTGATCGTAAACGGCGCGGACATCATGGAGGGCCGGCTTCCCGAGAAAGCCGGGGAGATCGCGCTGGACAGGCTGTTCGCGGAGAACAACGGCCTGCAGCCCGGAGACACCATCGAGGTGGACGGGCAAAGGCTGGCGATCACGGGGCTGGTCGCGCTGGGAGACTACAGCGCCATGTTCAAGAACAATTCGGACATGATGTTCAACGCCTCGGCCTTCAGCATCGCGCTGGTGACGGACGAGCAGTTCAAAGGTTTCGACAACGGCGGGCTGGTTTACAGCTACGCGTGGCGCTATCAGGACCAGAGCCTGACGGATGACGAACAGCGGGACCGGGCGGAGGACCTGATGGGCGTGGTCTATGAGAACTCCATGCTGGGAGCGAATACCGCCTGGAGCCCGATGGTGTGGAACATGCTGCTTTCGGCGGACGCCTTTGACGATGGGGAAGACCGTGAGGAGATGGAGACGGAAGTGCCGCTGAAAGAGTTCATCAGCCGGCAGGACAACCAGGCCATTCAGTTCACCGGAGAGGACATGGGAAGCGACCGGGTCATGTTCGAATGGTTCCTTTATATTGTGACTGCGGTGCTGGCCTTCGCCTTTGCCATCGCGACACGCAGCACCATTGAGCAGGAATCCGCCACCATTGGCACCCTGATGGCGTCAGGCTACACCCGCAGGGAGCTGCTGGCGCACTACGTGACCCTGCCGCTTCTGGTAACTGCCGCCGCAGCGCTGGTGGGGAACGTCCTGGGATACATGGCGCTGAAGTATCCCATGGCCGCCATGTACTACCATTCCTATTCCCTGCCCACCTATGTAACGATATGGAATGGGGAGGCCTTCGTGAAGACCACTCTGATCCCCTGCGCGCTGGTGGTTCTGGTGGAGGTCCTCGTGGTGGGGCGGTCCCTGTCGCTTCCCGTTCTGCAGTTTTTGCGCCGGGATCTGAAGCGTCGCCGGCAGAGCAGGGCAGTGCGCCTTCCTGCGTTCCGTTTCTTCACCAGGTTCCGCCTGCGGATCATTCTGCAGAACAGGTCCACGTACCTGCTGCTGTTCGTGGGGATATTTCTCTCCAGCGTGATCTTTCTGTTCGGGTCGCTGTTCCTGCCTTTGCTGGATCAGTTCAAAGCCCAGATCCTGGAGTCGGAATTCTGCAACTACCAGTATGTGCTGAAAGAGCCTGTGGCAACGGAGACCGCCGGCGCGGAGAAGTACGCCGTGACGACCCTGGAAAACGACCGCGGGGAGAAGATCACGGTCTACGGCGTGCAGCCTGATTCGGCGTATGTGAAGG
>CACXCQ010000273.1 GCA_902766185.1 uncultured Eubacteriales bacterium | reverse complement strand
GGTCGTTCCTGAGGAAGCCCGCGAGGTAGGCATGGACGAAGGCTTTGGACGTGATTCCCACGGTATCGACGTGGCGACCTTCCTCTGCGAAGAGGCCATGAGAAGACGCGGCGAGGTACCGCCTGAGGTTCAGGAAGTCGTCTAAGACATCGAGAGATGCGCTTAAGGTAATAACGAAGGGCCGGGGCCGGTATTGGCTCCGGCTCTTTTTCCCAAAGGCAGGCCGCCCCCGTTTTCCGGAGGGGGTTGCGGGACCTGCGGCGGATGGGTTACAATGGATTCGCGGCGGCTGTGTCCGCCGGAAAAGCTACAGCAATGATATGGAGAATAACGAAATGAAGGTTGATGTACTGGTTGCCGAGATCGGCTCAACGACAACGGTAGTGAACGCATTCAAGGATATCGATTCCAACGATCCCGTCTTCTGGGGGCAGGGCCAGGCGCCCACCTCTGTGCTTGAAGGGGATGTCCGCGTGGGCCTGCAGGGCGCCATCGATGATCTCTGCGCGAAGAAGGGGATCGACAAACTGGAGTACGACGAGATGCTGGCCACATCCTCTGCGGCCGGCGGCCTGAAGATGACCGTCCACGGACTGGTCTACGACATGACTGCCAAGGCAGCCAAGGAAGCAGCGCTGGGCGCCGGCGGCATCATCCATTTCGTCACGGCGGGAAAGCTGCGCCGGACGGACATCAAGAAGATCGAAGAGATCAAGCCGAACCTGATCCTCATCGCCGGCGGCGTGGATTACGGCGAGCGCGACACCGCCATCGACAACGCGGAAAAGATCCGGGCCATGGGCCTGAATACCCCGGTGATCTACGCCGGCAACATCGAGAACCAGGAGGAGATGGAACTCATCTTCGACGAGGAGAGCGGCCAGAAGCTCTACAATGTGGAGAACGTCTACCCGAAGATCGATGATCTGAACGTGGAGCCCTGCCGCAAGGTGATCCAGGAGGCCTTCGAGGAGCACATCACGGGAGCTCCCGGCATGGAACACGTGCGGGATATGGTCAACGGACCCATCATCCCCACCCCCGGAGCGGTCATGGAGTGCACCAAGCTGCTCTACGACTGCATCGGTCCCCTGTGCGTCCTGGACATCGGCGGCGCCACCACGGACGTCCACTCGGTGTGCACGGAATCCGATCAGGTAGCGCGCATCATGGTCTCCCCGGAACCGAAGGCCAAGCGGACCGTGGAAGGCGATCTGGGACTCTACGTCAACCGGTATAAGGTCATCGAGTCCATCGGCGACGAGAAGTTCGCCAGCCTTTGCGCGAAGGCCGGCATCGATCCGGAGAAGACCCTGGAGACCTACGTGGCCATCCCGAAGACGGAGGACGAGTTCAAGCTGGTGGAGATCCTGGCGGAGGAGGCCTGCATGAAGGCGGTGGAGCGCCACGCCGGCCAGATCCGCTACATCTACGGACCCTCCGGAAGATCCTCGGTCGCCGAGGGCAAGGACCTCACTCCGGTGAAGTACATCGTCGGCACCGGCGGCGCCATGACCAGACTGCCCCACCGGGAGGAGATCATGGGCCGGATCTGCGAATACGACGAGACCGGGACCCGGCTGTTCCCCACGTCCCACGCGCAGGTGCTGGTGGATAACGATTACATCATGGCTTCCCTTGGCGTGCTGTCCAAAAAGCACCGGGAGGGGACCATCCGGCTTCTGGAGAAGAGCCTGGGCGTGAACTTCGATGATATGCGGCCCGATGAGGATGAGCTGGGCATCACCCGCACAAAGGCTGGCGGGGACAGCGATGATATTCCGGCGGCGCTGGCTGGTGTCACCGCTGAACTGGCGGAGAAGGACGCAGACCGTGAGGCCATGATCAAGCACATCCTGGAATGTGAGGAACAGGGCTATGACATGACCGAATACAAGCTGGATTACGGCCTCATCACCGAAGAGGAAGCTGAAGCGGCCCGGGCGGAGAAGGCGAAGGCGGAAGCGCAGCGGATCAAGGAAGAGGCCGCGCTGAAGGACCGCAAGATGGTCCTGAACTGCGGGACGACCGACGATCTGGCGGAGGACGGCAGACCCAAGTGCAACCGGGAGTGCAGCATCTGCGCCCACGTACACTGTCCGTTCCGGAACAAATAAGAATAGTTTGCGGGAGCACGATGATTTGTTATTCGTGCTCCCGCTTTTTCGCTCGGGAGGGAGAACTCCGGAGCACCATTTAGGGAAGGAGCCGGAGCATGAGACATCTGTTTATTATCAACCCGGAAGCCGGGCAGGGAGAAGCCCGGGATCTGGCCGCAGAGATCGAGGCGGTCTGTTCCGTTGCAGGCCTGGACTACGGCATCTATGAGACCACCGCAGTCGGCGACGCAGAGCGTTTCGTGCGAGCCTGCTGCGAGGAGCATTGCAGGACCGAAGGCGCGGAAGCTTGCGATGCGGTGCTGCCTGGCACCGGAGCTGCAGAAGCTTGCGACGCGGTGCTGCCCGGCACCGGCGCCGCGGGGGCCGGGGCGCTTCCCGATGCTGCGGGGGCTGAGGCGCTTCCGTCTCTGCGCTTTTATGCCTGCGGCGGAGACGGGACACTGAACGAAGTGGTGAACGGTGCTGCCGGTCATGCCTTTGCGGAAGTGGGCT
>CACXCQ010000272.1 GCA_902766185.1 uncultured Eubacteriales bacterium | reverse complement strand
AGTGATCGACGATCAGACGATCTCCTTCGAACTGGAGAATCCCAATGTTGCTTTCCTGGAGTACATGACCATCGGTATCCTGCCGGCTCATCTGCTTGAGGGCAAGGACATGCAGACGGATGAATACTTCCGCGCTCCCGTGGGTACAGGCCCGTACATGTTCGAGGCCTGGGACGAAGGACAGAGCATCACGCTGAAGAAGAACGAGGCTTACTGGAACGGAGCGCCGAACATCGACACCATCATCTTCAAGATCGTTGTGGATGACAACGCCAAGGCGCTGCAGCTGGAGTCCGGCGAGCTGAATCTGTCCCAGATCACGCCGAAGGATGCGCAGAATTTCGCGGATAAGGAAGGGTTCACCACGCATCACATGAAGACCTCCGACTACCGGGGCATCATGTACAACTTCAACAACAAGCTGTGGCAGGAGAATAAAGAACTGATCCACGCCTTCAACTGCGCGGTGGACCGTGACGCCATGGTAGAGAGCGTGCTCCTGGGTGAGGGCATCCCGGCCTACGGACCGCTGGCCAGAAACGAATACAATGATCCGGACGCCGTTCAGGAGTCCTATGACCCGGACAAGGCCAAGGAGATCATCGAGGACAACGGCTGGACGCTGGGGGATGACGGCATCTATGAGAAGGACGGCCAAAAGCTGGGCTTTACCATCAACTGCAAAGAGGGCGATCAGGTCCGGGCGGACCTTGCGGCCATTGCCTGCCAGAACCTCAAGGACATCGGCGTGGACGCCAGCTACGAGGTGAAGTCCGAGATCGACTGGGAGGGTCAGGAAGCCTTCCTGATCGGATGGGGCAGCCCCTTCGATGCGGACGACCACACCTACAAGGTCTTCGGCACCGACAAGGGCAACAACTACAGTGCCTACAGCGACAAGGAAGTGGATGAGTCCCTGACGAAGGCACGCCAGACCAGTGACACGAAGGAGCGCGCGGAATACTATTCCGACTTCCAGAAGGCCATGGTCGAAGACCCGGCGTACACATTCTTCTGCTATGTGGATGTGAACTACATCAGCAACATCCCCATCGAGGGGATCACCGATGATACGGTCCTCGGACACCACGGCGTAGGTATCTTCTGGAACGTAAAGGATTGGAAGATTGGACAATAGGAAGATTGGACAGTAATATACTTGCGATAAAAAATCTCTCGATCATTTTCAACACGGATTCGGGCAGAACAGAGGCAGTACGAGATCTCTCCCTCTCCATAGGAAGGGGAGAGATTCTTGCTGTTGTCGGGGAGTCCGGATGCGGCAAAAGTGTCCTCTGCAAGTCCGTCATCGGCCTGCTTCCCCGCGTGGCGGAGATCCCTTCCGGAAGCATCCGTCTGGGCGGCAAAGAGCTGGTCGGCCTTTCGGATCAGCAGCTCTGCGGCATTCGGGGCTCGGATGTGGCCATGGTGTTTCAGGACCCCATGACATCCCTCGATCCCGCCTGCCGCATCGGCGCCCAGATCGCAGAGGCGATAAAGGCAGGGGCGGCTGCGAGTGATCGCTCGGCGGGGGCGGCTGCGAGTGATCGTCCGGCGGGGGTGGCTATGCGCTCCGGTGATGATGTTCGAACGGCCGCGTCCGTTCGGGCGAAGGCGGTGGAACTGATGGAGGCCGTGGGCATCGACCGGGCGGAGGAGCGTTACGACGCCTGGCCCTGGATGCTGTCCGGCGGCATGCGCCAGCGGTGCGTGCTCGCTATGGCACTGGCACAGGATCCTTCACTGCTCATCGCGGATGAGCCGACCACGGCGCTGGACGTGACGGTGCAGGCCGAGATCCTCGACCTGCTTCTGCGGCTCAGAGAGGAACGCAACTTGAGCGTTCTGTTTATTTCCCACGATCTCAGTGTTGTGTCCAAGGTGGCGGACAGGGTAGCCATTATGTACGCCGGCAGGATCGTCGAGGAGGGGACTACCCGGGAGGTGCTGGAGCATCCGGCGCATCCCTATACCTGGAGTCTGCTCCACGCATTGCCCGCCTTTGCGCGGGACGGGAAGCTGCAGCCCATTCCGGGCGCGCCGCCGGTCGTTCCGGAGGGCTTCGAGGCGGACGCCTTCGCAGAGCGGAACAGGTGGGCGCTAGGCATCGATTACGTGCAGGCGCCGCCGTTCTTTGCGTTATCGCCGACCCATCGGGTCGCCTCCTGGCTGGCGGATCCCCGGGCGCCGAAGGTGGATTTCGACGCCGCCGGGATGGACGCGGAGCATGGGAGCACCGATTTCGATACGGAACCTGGGAGCACCGCTTTTGACGCGGAACCTGGGAGAACCGACACTCCGATTCTGAATGTGCGGCAGTTGACGCACGTTTTCCGGCTGGGCAGACGCGCGCAGGTGCGGGCCGCGAAAGACGTTTCTTTTGCGATCCGTCCGGGTGAGATCTTTGCGCTGGTGGGGGAATCCGGCAGCGGAAAGACTACTGTAGCACGCTGTATTTTGGGCTGGTATCAGCCTGCGGCCGGGCAGATCCTGTACGATGGGACCGATATCACCGGCTGGTCCGGCAGGGCTTTTTCCAACGTGGTCTCGAGGGAGGTCCGGAGCCGTCTGGCCAGGGAGATCCAGTTCATTTCCCAGGACCCGGGAGCCGCGCTGGATCCCAAAATGACCGTTCGCGAACTGCTTCGTGAGCCTCTGCAGATCCACGGGATCTGTAACGGAAGAAGGGAGCAGGAGGAATATATCCGCCAGATGCTTCGGGAAGTCCAGCTCGATGACAACGTTCTGGACAGAATTCCCGGGCAGCTTTCCGGCGGGCAGAAGCAGCGGGTGAGCATTGCCCGCGCGTACAGCATGAACCCCAGGCTGCTGGTGGCGGACGAGCCACTGGCTGCTTTGGATGTTTCCATTCAGGCACAGATCGTGGAGCTGCTGCAATCCCTGCAGCTGCGCCACGGCACATCGATCCTGTTCATCAGCCACGACTTGTCTATGGTGAAACTGATCGCGGATCACGTGGGCGTGCTGTACCACGGGGACCTGGTGGAGACTGCGGAAACGGAGAAACTGTTCCGTTCCCCGCAACATCCCTACACGAAGAAACTGCTCGCGTCCATGCCGGTTCTGGCAGGTGGTGAGGGAAAGGGGGCGCGCACATGACCTCCAGAACCTCTCAATCTCAATTCGATAGGTCCCGGTTCTTCCGGTCCGCGGTGAAGAAGATCCTCATCGTGCTGGTTTCCATTTTTGTGCTGTCGCTCCTTACTTTCTTCATGGCCAGACTGGCGCCGGGAGATCCGCTGGTCTCCTACTACGGCGATCGGGTGGAGCGCATGAGCATGGAGGAACGCCAGCACGCCATCGAACGTTTGGGCCTTGACGGGCCGATCATCGAGCAGTACGGCGACTGGCTGAAAGCCGCCCTTCAGGGCGATTTCGGCATGTCCTTCAAATACAAGCAGGATGTCATGACGGTCATTTCCGGCCGGCTGCTGAACACGTTGCTTCTGGGCGGACTGGGCTTCGTCCTGGTGTTTGCGTTCGCGCTCCTTCTGGCGGTGCTCTGCGCATACCGGGAGGGGAGTCCTCTGGACCGCATCATATGCAAAGTCGGGACAGTCACCAGCTGCATTCCGGAGTTCTGGCTTTCCCTTGTCCTGATCCTGCTGTTCAGCGTGACCTGGCATCTTCTGCCCAGCAGCGGCGCCTACGCTCTGGGGCAGGAGGGCAGCATCGCGAGCCGTGCGGAGCACCTGATCCTGCCTTTGACCGTGGTGGTCCTGAGCCACCTCTGGTACTACGCTTATATGCTGCGGAACAGGCTTCTTGATGAAACCGGCGAAGAGTACGTGATGCTGGCCCGGGCCAAGGGACTCAGCCGCCGCGCAGTTATGTGGAAGCACTGCGTGCGGAATCTGATCCCCACCATGATCGCCATCATGGCCATTTCCATCGGCCACATCCTTGGCGGCACCTACATCGTGGAGATGGTCTTCTCCTATCCCGGCATCGGGACACTCTCCTTCGAAAGCGCAAAATTCCACGACTACAACATGCTGATGGTCCTGGTGCTCATCACCGGCATCATCGTGATCGTGGGCAACATGCTCGGCGAATCCCTCAGCGAGCGCATCGACCGCAGGATGGGCGAGGACCCGGCGCACCTGATGAATGCGGGCGAGGACCCGGCGAAGGAGGTGAGCGGCCATGCGTAAGGAACGAAGCGTCCGCGATGACCAGCTCTTCCGCATCGTCGGTCCGGGCTATCAGTCCATGGAGGGCGAGCACCTTTCCGGGACTGCCTCCAGAACCGGCCGCGGTTTTCTGCGCGCGCGTTCGGCGGGATTCCCATGGCTCTCCGCCCTGGTTTTGCTCGTCATCGTCCTGGCCTGCCTTTGCTGCGACCTCTTCGTGCCGGGCGATCCCTTCCGGATGGATCCCGGTCAGCTGAGTCTGCCGCCGGGGCCGGGACACTGGTTCGGCACGGACACCTTGGGGCGTGACATCTGGTCCATCCTCTGGTACGGCGGACGCATGTCGCTGTTCATCGGCGCTCTTGCCACGCTGATTTCCACATCGATCGCGGTGATCTACGGCACCGTCAGCGGCCTTGTGGGTGGGGTCATCGACAACATCATGATGCGGTTCACGGAGATCCTGCTCAGCATCCCGTCACTTCTTCTGATCATTTTCCTGCAGGCGGTGATCGGTCAGCGCAATGTGGTGGGCATCGCGGTGATCGTCGGTGTGACCGGGTGGATGAGCATCGCCAAGATGGTACGTACCGAGGTGCGCAAAATCAGGAATTCTGAGTTCGTGATGATCTCGCGTATGATGGGCGGCGGCTTCTTCCACGTGCTGCGCCGCCATCTGGCGCCGAACTTCCTGAGCACCATCATGTTCATGGTGGTCATGAGCATCCGTTCTGCTATCGTGGCCGAATCCACGCTGAGTTTTCTCGGGATCGGCCTGCCGGTGGACATCATCACCTGGGGCAGCATGCTCAGCCTTTCTGAGAAGGCCCTGCTCACCGGCTCCTGGTGGATCATCCTGATCCCGGGCCTGCTTTTGGTGATCACGCTGCTGTGCATCACCTCTCTCGGCGAGTACCTGCGGGGAAGCCACCGCCGCGCACACGGGAACCTGTAGGCTTGAGTTGTTTGCTCAAGTTCACTGGCTCACTGGGCTGGTGCACTTTTTGGGGCCAAAATGTGACCAAGATTGCCGGAAAACGTTGAAAACAAAGAGGCGTTGGTTACGCGTTTCAGCTGCCCGGGTCGTTACTTTTGCATTCCCGTGCGAATAATTCGTCTGCCGAAGCCAGATTCACATGCTGGCCTTCGTTTCTTTGGTGAAAATTCCCGATCACGGACAGAAGTCACCATTCATGATGCCCACACCCCATGATCGTGGTAACCAAGACAGTTATAATTTCAATGGGTTGAGCGTTTTTTGGTTACATTTCAAGCCCAAAAACGAACGGTAACCACTTCGCGCCCATTTATTCCGCTGGGCGGGTCTGTGGGTAAACCAGGTTGGCGGTGGGCAGGTGATGCACCGATGAAGCACAGCATCAGCTGTCCACGGGCAGCCGCCGTTTATCCAAACACCCGCCTGTTCTCGTAACTGCTTATCCCGCTCAGTCCGCCCCGATCGCGCCGCGCGGGCCGCCGGTCCCCCCTTGAGACCGGTGCGGCCAGCTGACAGGCGAGGGCGATCGGATGGCGGACACCAAGAGTGCCTTAGCACGATTGGCTCATTCATCTCCAGATCAGCGCTCCATTATCTCGATATCTTCTTCATGAATCGTTCCGTTCGCTCTTACGGGTGCGAACGGAGGTCCGCCGACCGATCACGCTCGCTTTACAGCCGGCCGCACCGGCATTGCGAAGTAGCCGGCGGCCCGCGCGGCGTGATCGGGGCGGACAGTTCCAAATGCATAGAAGTGAATGCGTGAAGAGGTTGGGGATAACCGGTACCTGCCCGTGGACAGCTGCGGCATTGCCTCACCTGCCCACCGCCAGGTTGGCTTATCCACAGCCTCTCCACGCAACGGGTTGAACGAAATTTACACCATTGTCTGGATCGGGTCATCCGGATTATCTGAAGAACGCTTGCACACATAAACACCCATTATTTGCCCCTGTTGCAAGATTTTGATTTGAAAATCTTGCACAGAATGCCCGAAATGACATGTGGTGCAAGTTTCGGCACTTTATGCAAGCTTTTTGAGATCCGGGGTCTGGCGATGGGGCAACCTGGGTTTGCGACGGGGGAAATAATCAGCGCGGAGAGGACAGACCGCCGTTGACATCGAAGCGGGTGCGATATATTATCACAGTAATAAACCAATGAAGTGCGAAGGTGAAAGGAAAAGAATTATGGCAACGGTAGAAGAATTGATCAAGCAGTATGAGACGGACCCGGAACTTCAGGCAGAGGTAAAGGAGATCATTGCGGACGGCAAGGTCACCATCAGCGAGTTCAGGACCTTTGCGAAGAAGCATGACGTAGACATTTCCCTGGCGGATCTTCCGAAGTATATGGAGCAGGCGAAGAAACTGGGCTTCATCAAGTAGGCAGCCGCCAGGCGGAGAATAAGCAGGCGAAGAATAAGCAAGCGGAGAATAAGCAGGAAGGGAATAAGCAGGCAGGTAACGATTATGTGGATCTGGTTTGTAATGCCGGTGTGCGCGGCCATATCGATCATCATGTGGATCGTCCTCGGCAAAGATAAAAAAACGATTCCAACGATAACCACCAGCCCGCCCGAGGGTCTGGACCCGCTGGAGATGGATTATGCCCAGATCGCGACCATTTCCGATCGGGGAATATACGCGCAGATCCTGTACTGGGTCTCCAAAGGATACCTAGAGGTCATGGAGAAGGGAGAATCCGTCGGCGTCAGGAAGATACGAAGCCTTCCCGAAGACGCGCCGGAGCATGCAAAATATCTTTTCCAGAAGATGTTCGGCAAGTCAGACAAAGTCTGGCTGGACGATTTTCCGGTGGAGGTCGTGGAAAACAAGGACAAACTGCGTGAAAAAGTCGGGGAACGGTTCACGGGCAAGAACGCTGTGGTGCAGGATGACAGCATGATCGGCACCCTGATCGCCATGGGGCTTCTGATGGTAGGGACCTTTGTTGTGGAAGTCGCCATAGACGCGAGCGTACTGCTGTCAGCGTTGCTGGGGGTAGCGCTGTTCATCGCGCTGGCCCTTTTGCAGAACGGCGCCTTGGGCTTCCGGTCGAAACATGATTTTTTCGAGATATTCGTCGGCGTGGTCGGGACGGCGGGGATCCTCATCATTCAACTGATCCTGATCCTCCTGCACACGGATGGACTTCTGTTCCCCTGCGTGTTCGCCGGTTGTTTTCTCCTCTGCATCCCCTGCATCATGTTCATGGAGCGGCGGGTCAATCACTGGGTCTACGGACAGATCCTTGGATTCCGCCAGTTCATCGAAACGGCGGAGTGGGATAGGCTGAAGCAGCTGTCCACGGAAGATCCGGACTATGGCATGGAGATATTGCCCTATGCGCTGCTCTTCAACATGGGGACGCAGTGGACCGAGCAGTTCGAGTACAACGTCATCTACAACTGCGTCGAGCAGATGGAGGAGATGTCCAAAGAGGAGAAATAGCCACAAACTGGTAATCCGGTTAGCCACATCTATCGCAAGATAGTTATTCTGAATAAATATGAAACCGGTTGAATAAAGCAAAAAAACAACTATCTTGCCAACCTTTGCAAAACCAGGTTTTGCGCGGTAAAAACCGGCGTGAATATCATTGACTTTATCACTGCGAAGCAATACTATCGCGCTGTGGGCAAAAAACAAATCGAACAACGAGCTTCACACACCCGTGGAGCTCGTTTTCTGTTTTTCGGCCCGGTAAATCAATTCCTCAACTTACGAAAGGAGACGTGCATAAGCATGGCAAACGAAGCAAGGGGCAAAACCGAAAGCTGCATCCGGCCGGACGATCCCCGCTACAAGGAACTGAAGGCGTACATCGATTCCGTACGCGGACAGCAGGGCATCAACATCATGGTGCTGCAGGAGGCCCAGAGGATCTTCGGGTATGTTCCTCTGGAAGTGCAGAAGTGGATCTCACTGGAACTGGACGACGTATCCGTGGGAGAACTCTACGGCATCAGCACTTTTTACAGCCAGTTCAATCTGACCAAACAGGGAAAGCACAAGATCTCAGTTTGTCTGGGAACAGCCTGTTACGTGAAGGGCGCCCAGGCCATCGTGGAAGCGCTGCAGCAGCATCTGGATATGGAGGTTGGAGGCATCAGTGACGACGGCATGTTCTCGCTGGAGGCCACCCGGTGCCTGGGGTGCTGCAGCCTTGCTCCGGTGATGATGATCGACGACGACGTATACGCCAAACTCTATGATACCAAGCAGATTCCGGAGATTCTGGACAAGTACTATCTTGCGGCGGAGCTGGAAGAAAAAATGGAAAGTGAGGTGGATGCGTAATGGCGAAGGAGAAGATCACACTGGACACCCTGAAAACCATCCGGGACGATATCCTGGCGGAACAGGCGAGACCGAACAATATCCGGATCATGGTCGGCATGGGCACCTGCGGGATCTCTGCGGGAGCGCGGGAGGTCATGGAAGCCCTCAAGGAGGAACTTGCCGAAAAGCCGGACGTGGACAACGTCCAGATCATTCCCGTGGGCTGCGCCGGCATGTGCACCTATGAACCCATCGTGGAAGTGGTGGAGCCGGGCAAGAAGAGAGTCACCTACGTGCACGTCACGCCGGAGATCGCCTCGGAGATCATGTACAAGCACATCTTCGGCGGCGACCCGGTGGTGAAATACACCATCAACGGAGAGTTCAGGACCCTCAGCGAGCAGAACTTCTACAAGAAGCAGAAGCGGGTCGTCCTGAAGAACTGCGGCGAGATCAATCCGGAGGACATCAACGATTACATTTCTAGGGACGGCTACCAGGGTCTGGCGAAGGCCGTGCTGGAGATGAAGCCGGAGGATGTCATCGAGACCATGAAAGACTCCGGCCTGCGCGGACGCGGCGGCGGCGGTTTCCCCACCGGCGTGAAGTGGAGTTTCGCGGCCCCCAACAAGGCGGATCAGAAATACATCATCTGCAACGCTGACGAGGGCGATCCGGGCGCGTTCATGGACCGTTCCGTT
>CACXCQ010000271.1 GCA_902766185.1 uncultured Eubacteriales bacterium | reverse complement strand
GCCTGGGGGACCAGCCTTTGGATCTCCGATGCCACCCGGCCGATGGAATCCACCCGGTTATAGAGCACGTAGACCTGGCCGCCTCTGCCCAGTTCCTTCTCGATGGCTTCCCGGATCACGAAATCATCCTGCTCCATCACGTAGGTCTGCACCGGGTAGCGATCCTCCGGCGGCTCCTCGATGGTGCTCATGTCCTTGATTCCCGACAGGGACATATGCAGGGTCCTGGGAATGGGGGTAGCGGACAGCGTCAGCACATCCACATTGGCCTTAAGCTGCTTGATCCGCTCCTTGTGGCGGACGCCGAAGCGCTGCTCCTCGTCCACCACCAGAAGCCCCAGATCGTGAAACTCCACGTCCTTGGAAAGCAGCCGGTGGGTGCCGATGACCAGATCCAGCCTGCCCTTCTTCAGATCGTCCAGGATCTTCTTCTGCTGCTTCGCCGTGCGGAACCGGGAGAGCATCTCTACCTTGAAGGGGAACTTCTCGAACCTGTCCTTCAGGGTGTAGTAGTGCTGGTTCGCCAGCAGCGTGGTGGGCACAAGGACTGCCGCCTGCTTGCCCTCCGCCACGCACTTGAACAGAGCTCTGGCCGCAACCTCCGTCTTGCCGAAGCCCACGTCTCCGCAGAGCAGACGGTCCATAGGCATATCCCTTTCCATGTCCGCCTTGATCTCGTTGATGCAGCGCAGCTGGTCTTCGGTCTCCTCGAAGGGGAAGCTGTCCTCGAACTCGCCCTGCCAGGGCGTATCCTCCGAGAAGGCGTAGCCTCTCTCGTGCATTCTGGCAGCGGACACGCGGATCAGATCCTCCGCCATGTCCTCGATGGCCGCCTTCGCTTTTGCCTTGGTGGTCTTCCATTCGCTGCCGGTGAGCTTGTTCAGCTTCGGAGAAACGCCTTCGCCGCCGATGTATTTCTGCAGGCTTCCCAGCTGATCCACCGGGATGTACAGAAGGTCCTTCCCTGCGTATTTCACCTTCAGGTAATCCTGCCTGACCCCCTGGACCGTCAGCTGCTCCACTCCGATGAACCTGCCGATGCCGTGGCTTTCGTGGACCACATAGTCGCCGGTCTGCACGTCGGCAAAGCTGCGGATAGCGTTGCCCTTAGCCTTGGGTCTGCGGGGACGCCGGGTCCGGCGGCCCGCGCCGAAGATGTCGCCTGCCCACAGCCAGCAGGCCTTCTCATCGGTGAACTCCATGCCCGAAGTCAGCTGACCCTTCGCGAGAACGATGCTCCCGGGAGCACGCTCCGCCTTTCCGGGAGCACCGCTTGTGGTCAGCGGCGCCACCTTGCGGTCGAACAGTCCCTCGTGCTCCAGGAACTCATTCATCCGTTCCATGCGCTCGGTGGAGCTGCAGACGATGGTGACCCGGAACCCTCTGGCCAGATACCCTTCCAGGTCGGTCTTCAGCACGTCGAATCTGCCGTTGTAGGAAGGCATCTGGCGGCAGTTGATCTGGCGAAGCTCTGTCAGGAAGGGAGCATTCCTGATGGTGGACAGGAATGGCGTAAAGATGGCGCCTTCCTTCTCATACAGCTGGAAATAGTCCTCCTTGCCGGCAACAGCCTGAAAATCCGCGCCGATCCCCCGGCCCTCGCTCAAAATGGCGTCCATATCGTCCGCCAGTTCCTTCTCAGCGACCTCCAGACCCTCCAGGATGCGGGCCGGGTCATCGATGAGGATCTGGGGATCGTCCATATAGTCCCACAGATGCTCCGTCTCATCGAAGAAGTATCCGGTCAGGCTCTCCAGATACTGCAGATTGATCTGCTGGTCCACGTATTCCAGCAGCTGGTCCTTTCGTTTCTCCAGCTGGTGGGTCTGCTCCGTCGCGACACGAGATGAACCGATGGAGCTTCCGGCCTTTTCCGCCTCCTGCTGCTGCCTCGCGGCCGCGGCCTTCTCCAGAGAACGGATCTGGCGATCGTACGCTCTGGTGATCTTATCCCTGGCTTTTCCGAATCGTTCCTCTTCCCGGCAAAGCAGCGTGCAAGGGTAGATCTCCGCCTCCTGCAGACTCTCCAGAGAGCGCTGGGATTCCAGATCGAAGCTGCGGATGGAGTCGATCTCCGTGTCGAACAGTTCAATACGCACCGGCGCCGGGCTGTCCGGCGGGTAAACGTCGATGATCCCGCCCCGGACGCTGAACTCACCCCTTGCCTCGATGGAAGGGACACGTTCGTATCCCATCACACCCAGCTCCTGCCGGATCCCTTCCACGTCCACATCCTCTCCGCATTTCAGACGGATCACGTGGGATCTGTAGATGTCCGCGGGGGGCAGTCTGCGGATCGCGCTG
>CACXCQ010000270.1 GCA_902766185.1 uncultured Eubacteriales bacterium | reverse complement strand
CCACTGGATGCGCTCCTTCTCCTCCAGAGTCTTCTCGATCTTCTCCGGAAGGGCCTGCAGCTCTTCGATGTAGTAGTTGCACTGTTTGCCGTCGATCTTTCCCCGGGCGAAGGCAAAGCCGATGGCCAGCGCGTACATCGCCGCCAGCTGGGTGCTGTAGGCTTTGGTGGTGGCCACGGCGATCTCCGGACCTGCCAGCGTGTAGAGCACGTGGTCCGCCTCGCGTGCGATGGTGGATCCCACCACGTTCACGACGGCCAGCGTACGGATCCCCCGCTGCTTCGCCTCCCGCAGCGCGGCCAGAGAGTCCGCCGTCTCTCCCGACTGGGAGATGACGATCACCAGCGCGTCAGTATCCGGAAAGAGCTTCCTGTACCGGAACTCCGAGGCCAGCTCGGTCCGCACCGGGACCTCGGCCAGATCCTCGATCACGTACTGCCCGACCATGCCTGCGTGCCACGCGGATCCGCAGGCCGCGATCCGCACCTCGCTCACACCGGCCAGGATCTCGTCGGTGAGTCCCGCGCCGGACAGGTCGATGCGGCCGTCCCTGATCAGGCTGTTCAGGGTGTCCTTAACCGCTCTTGGCTGCTCGTGGATCTCCTTGATCATGAAGTGCTCGTAGCCGCCCTTCTCCGCCGCCTCGGCGTCCCAGGAGATATGGGTGCTCTCCATCTTCACTTCGTCACCGTTCAGATTGAAGAAGTGCGCCTCGCCGGGCAAAAGCCGGACAGACTGCAGATTCTCGATGTAGTAGATGTCCCGGGTGTACTTCAGCACCGCCGGCACATCGGAAGCCAGGAATGTCTCGCCATCCGCCACGCCGATGACCATGGGGCTGTCCTTTCTGGCGGCGTAGATCTCACCCGGATGATCCTTGAACATCAGGGCCAAAGCATAGGAGCCCCGCACACGCACCATCATCCGGTTGACCGCGTCGATGGGGCCGATCTTGTACTTCTTGTAGTAATAGTCCACCAGCTTGACTGCCACCTCGGTATCCGTCGTGCTGTAGAAGACGTAGCCGTGCTTCACCAGCTTGGCTTTGAGTTCTTCGTAGTTTTCGATGATCCCGTTGTGGACGCCCACCACATCCGACTCCACGGGGCCGCAGGCGGATCCTTTGGCGTTGCCGCTGACGTGGGGATGGGCGTTGGTCCTGGTCGGTTCCCCGTGGGTCGCCCAGCGGGTGTGGCCGATGCCGCATGTCCCCGGCAGCGCCGCCCCGTCATCGATCATCTCCGCCAGATTCCGCAGTTTGCCGGTGGCCTTCACCACCTCCGCCGGAGTCTCCCCGTCCCGCACGGCGATGCCCGCCGAGTCATATCCTCTGTATTCCAGTTTCGACAGCCCGTCCAGAAGGACCGGAGCTGCCTGCTGTTTTCCGACAAATCCTACGATTCCGCACATTATCCTAACTCTCCTTTCCTGCCAGCAGCTGCCCGGATGAATTCCCGGAACAGCGGATGGGCTTTGTTCGGCCTGCTTTTGAACTCCGGATGGAACTGGACACCCACGAAGAAGTCGTTCGCCGGTATGACGACGGACTCCACCAGCCGTCCGTCCGGCGAGGTCCCGGCGATGATCATGCCCGCCTCTTCGAACCGATCCCGGTATTCGTTGTTGAACTCATACCGGTGCCTGTGCCGCTCCGAGATCTGCTGCTCTCCGTAGATCTTCTCCATGAGACTTCCCTGGCGGATCGCGCAGGGGTAGGCGCCCAGCCGCATGGTCCCGCCCTTCGGGATATCGCCGTACTGATCCGGCATGAAGTCGATGATCTTGTGGGGACAGTCCTCCTTAAACTCTCCGGAGTCCGCGTCCCCGATCCCAAGTACGTTCCGGGCGAAGTCGATGGCTGCTACCTGCATGCCCAGACATATCCCAAGATACGGGATGTTATGCTCCCTGGCGTATCCGGCTGCCCGGATCTTGCCCTCGATGCCCCGGTCGCCGAAGCCGCCGGGCACCAGGATCCCGTCAACGTCTCCCAGAATGTCGTCCTCCGTTTCCGGCGTGATGTCTTCAGCCTCGATCCACTTGATCTCGATCCGGCGGCCGTTCTCATAACCGCCGTGGCGCAGGGCCTCTGCCACGGACAGATAGGCGTCATGAAGCTTGATGTATTTGCCCACCAGCGCGATCCGGACGATCTCTCCTTCCGCGCGGATCCGCTCCACCATCTGCTTCCATTCCTCCATATCGCAGGGTCCTGCATCGATGCCAAGCTCCCGGCAGACGATCCAGGAAAAATGCGCCTCCTCCAGCATCAGCGGCGCTTCGTAGAGGATCGGCAGAGTGATGTTCTCGATGACACAGTCCCGCTTCACATTGCAGAACATGGCGATCTTGTCATAGATGTCTTCATCGATGTGCTCGTCACAGCGCATGATGATCATGTCCGGCGAGATGCCCATGTTCCGCAGCTCCCGGACGGAGTGCTGGGTGGGCTTGGACTTGTGCTCGCCGGAGCTGCGGATGTAGGGCACCAGCGTCACGTGGATGAACAGGCAGTTCTCCTTCCCCTGCTCCAGCGCCACCTGGCGGATCGCCTCAAGAAAAGGCTGGCTCTCGATGTCTCCCACCGTTCCGCCGATCTCCGTGATGATGACGTCGCAGTCGCTTTCCTTACCAACGTTAAATATGAACCCCTTGATCTCATCGGTGATGTGCGGGATGACCTGGACCGTGCTGCCCAGATACTCCCCCTTCCGCTCCTTGTTGAGGACGTTCCAGTAGACCTTTCCTGTCGTCAGGTTGGAGAAACGGTTCAGGTTCTCATCGATGAACCTCTCGTAATGGCCCAGATCCAGATCGGTCTCGGCTCCGTCTTCGGTGACGTAGACCTCTCCGTGCTGGAAGGGGCTCATGGTCCCCGGGTCCACATTGATGTACGGGTCCAGCTTCTGCGCGATCACCTTCAGGCCCCGGGCTTTCAGAAGCCGCCCCAGCGATGCCGCGGTTATGCCCTTGCCGAGGCCAGATACTACCCCGCCGGTCACGAAGATATACTTTTTGTTCATCCTGATCACCTCCAAACAAAAAGCACAAAACGCAGGAATTCCGGATCGTCCCGGCTCGGGGTCTCTCCAAAAAAGAAAAAGAATAAGGTGTTCGGCGTTCGGAGTGAGAAGTAAACTCCCGACCCCATTTTCATGCCGTCTTCCTTATTTTTTCCTGGCTTTGTGCACAAATATTACCGTATAATTATACGACATCCGCAGGCGAAGCGCAAGGTTTTTTTACTCCATCTCCACGGTGCCCGGGGGCTTGCTGGTCAGATCGTAGAAGACCCGGTTCACGTGATCCACTTCGTTGACGATGCGGGTCATGGTCCGCTGCAGGACGTCCCAGGGGATCTCTGCCGCTTCTGCGGTCATGAAGTCGCTGGTGATGACGGCCCGCAGGGCGATGGCGTAATCATAGGTCCTGAAATCTCCCATGACGCCCACGGTCTGCATGTTGGTCAGGGCAGCGAAGTACTGGCTGATGGAACCGGCCAGACCTGCCTTTGCGATCTCCTCGCGATAGATGGCGTCCGCGTCCTGGACCACCCGCACCTTCTCCTCGGTGACTTCGCCGATGATCCGCACCCCAAGGCCCGGCCCCGGGAAGGGCTGGCGGGACACCAGTTCCTCCGGAAGACCCAGCTCTCTGCCCAGCTGGCGGACCTCATCCTTGAACAGCATGCGCAGGGGCTCCAGGATCTCCTTGAAGTCCACGTGCTCCGGCAGGCCGCCCACGTTGTGATGGGATTTGATGACCGCGGATTTTCCAAGGCCGCTCTCGATCACGTCGGGATAGATGGTCCCCTGAGCCAGGTAATCCACGCTTCCGATTTTTTTTGCCTCCTCCTCGAAGACCCGGATGAATTCCTCTCCGATGACCTTCCGCTTGGCCTCCGGCTCAGTGACGCCGGCCAGCTTTTCGTAGTAGCGCTGGGCCGCGTCCACCAGCACGAAGTT
>CACXCQ010000269.1 GCA_902766185.1 uncultured Eubacteriales bacterium | reverse complement strand
TGTACTTTGGGACAGTGAGGCTGTCTGGAGCGAATTCATCCCGCCACTTGCAGAAGTGGGGGTATTCTTCGCTGGGTTTAGATAAAAGCAACAGAGAAGCAACAGAGAAGCAAAAGAAAAAGAGCTGTCCCGCGTCTGCGGGGCAGCTCTTGTGATTCTTTCGGTCAGTGATTAGCCGATCAGTCCGCCGATGGCAACGAACAGCGGTGCGAAGACCACGGATACGATCGTCATCAGCTTGATGAGGATGTTGATGGACGGGCCGGAGGTATCCTTGAACGGGTCGCCTACGGTGTCGCCGACAACGGTGGCCTTGTGGGTCTCAGAACCCTTGCCGCCGTAGTGGCCTTCCTCAACGAACTTCTTAGCATTGTCCCATGCGCCGCCGGCGTTGGCCATCATCAGAGCCATCAGGACACCAGCTGCCAGAGCACCGGCCAGCATGCCGCCCAGAGCCTCGGGTCCGAGGATGATGCCGACAGCCAGAGGAGCGATGATCGCCATCAGGCCGGGAACGATCATTTCCTTCAGAGCAGCCTGAGTGGAGATATCAACGCAGTGTGCATAGTCCGGCTTCACGGTACCAGCCAGGATACCTTCGTCGGATCTGAACTGTCTTCTTACTTCTTCGATCATCTGGTTCGCAGCACGTCCTACGGAATTCATCGTGAACGCGGAGAACATGAACGGCAGCATAGCGCCGATGAACAGTCCGATGATAACGATGGGGTTCAGCAGGCTGATGGCGCTCAGGCCAGTTACTGCGGAGTAGGATGCGAACAGAGCCAGTGCTGTCAGCGCAGCGGATCCGATAGCGAATCCCTTACCGATAGCAGCTGTGGTGTTGCCGACTGCGTCCAGCTTGTCTGTGATCTCTCTGACTTCGTGGGGCAACTCAGCCATCTCTGCGATACCGCCGGCGTTATCGGATACCGGGCCATAAGCGTCGACCGCAACGGTCATGCCTGTGGTGGACAGCATGCCGACAGCTGCCAGCGCGATGCCGTACATACCCATGCCTGTGCCAACGGTCTCCGTTGCGAAGTATGCCGCGAAGATACCAACTGCGATGCAGATGATGGGCCATACGGTAGACATCATGCCTACGCCCAGGCCGCTGATGATCGTTGTGGCAGCACCGGTCTGGGACTGCTCAGCGATCTTCTTAACGGATTTGTAATCTCCGGAGGTGTAGATCTCAGTGATCTTGCCGATGGCAACGCCGACCACCAGACCTGCGATGATAGCAACCGCGAAAGCGAAGCTTCCCAGCATAGCCTTGGACAGGATGATGGATACGATGACCACGACTCCGGATGCGATATATGTTCCCATGTTCAGAGCGTTAGCCGGGTTGGAACCTTCCTTACCGCGCACCATCATGATACCGATAATGGAAGAAATGATACCGACTGCCGCCATGATCAGCGGGAAGAAGGCTGCAGTAGCTTCATCGAACAGTCCGCCGGAAGCAGCTGACGCAACAGCAGCCAGCGTGATGGCGGAGATGATGGATCCGCAATAGGATTCATACAGGTCGGAACCCATACCGGCAACGTCGCCGACGTTGTCGCCAACGTTATCCGCGATAACCGCCGGGTTTCTCGGGTCATCTTCCGGGATACCGGCTTCGACCTTACCGACCAGATCAGCACCGACGTCAGCAGCCTTGGTGTAGATACCGCCGCCGACACGTCCGAACAGAGCCATGGAAGAAGCGCCGAATCCGAATCCGGTGACACACTGTACAACAGTTGCCAGATCCAGACAGCAAGCTACGATGCCCAGACCGAAAAGACCCAGGCCGGATACCGCCAGGCCCATGACCGCTCCGGAGTGGAACGCGATCTGCAGCGCCTTATTCATGCCGGACTCTTTTGCTGCCGCTGCGGTTCTGACATTACCCCATGTCGCAACGTTCATTCCGAAGAAACCAGCCAGTACGGACAGTACCGCGCCGAATACATACAGGATCGCCGTCGTCACGCTCTGCAGGCCGATGCCGATGAGCAGAGCCAGGACGATGATTACGATCGCCATGATCTTGTACTCTCTCTTCAGGAACGCGAACGCGCCTTCTCTGATGAAACCGGAGATCTCCTTCATCCGGTCTGTTCCCTGATCGGAGTTCTTGATCCGCATAGCAAGGATCAGAGCTACGACCAGACCGATGACTGCCGCACATACAGCAATCAGTGCAAATGTTTTCATTTCGATGATACCTCCCTCACGTCTCTGCCAGGATCCAAAGGCGCCTCTCGGACGCTCCCCGGTCCTGTTTCAACACGAAATGCAACAAAAAGTGAAAAATATGAAATAAATCCGGATCGGATGATCCGGTCATTTCCTGATTGATTTTCTGTCCTTCGCCTACTCGATGGCAACCAGAACCAGCGAAATCGCAATAAACAGAATCGCCGTCACTGTGGAGATCTTGCTCAGGATCGCATCGTATCCGGAACTTCTCTTCTTACCGAACAGCTGCTCTGCACCGCCGCCAATGGAGCCGGACAGACCGGCACTGTTGCTGGACTGCAGCAGAATGCTTACCGTCAAAATGATGCTGGCGATCAGCAGGATAATTTTAAGAGCGAGACTCATAGTTTTCCTCCTTCTATCTAACTCGAATAGTGTATCACACCGAAAACGGGAAATCAACAGGCTTGCCGGGGCTTTTTCGCTACAATTCGATGTTTATATTTTCGGAATATTTGTGCAAAGGCAGGTCTTCGCCGTTCTGATTCCACATAGCAGCAAAAAACCCGGGGATCGCTGCGGATCCCCGGGCCTTTCATGAATCACTCTGATTACTTATCGGACTCTACTTGATGTTGTAGAACGCATCCATGCCAGCGTACTGCGCGCATTCATCCAGCAGTTCCTCCAGACGGAGCAGCTGGTTGTACTTGGCGATACGGTCGGTTCTGGAAGCGGAGCCGGTCTTGATCTGTCCGGCGTTGAGGCCCACGACGATGTCCGCGATGGTGGTGTCCTCAGTTTCGCCGCTTCTGTGGGAGACCACAGCGGTGTAGCCCGCCTTCTTGGCCATCTCGATGGCGTCGAAGGTCTCGGTCAGGGTACCGATCTGATTGACCTTGATCAGGATGGAGTTGCCTGCGCCTTCCGCGATGCCCTTGGCCAGTCTCTTGGTGTTGGTGACGAAGAGATCGTCGCCGACCAGCTGAACTCTGTCGCCCAGTTCCTGGGTCATCAGCTTCCAGCCTTCCCAGTCGTCCTCTGCCAGGCCGTCCTCGATGGAGATGATGGGATACTTGTCGCAGAGCATCTTGTAGTACTCGACCATTTCCTCAGCGGTTCTGCTGACTCCCTCACCGGTCAGGTTATAGATGTTGGCCTCAGCGTCAAAGAACTCACTGGCCGCCACGTCCAGCGCGATGCGGATGTCCTTGCCCGGCTCGTATCCGGCCTTCTCGATGGCCTCGATGATCACCTGGATCGCTTCTTCGTTGGTGGACAGGTCAGGAGCGTAGCCGCCCTCATCACCGACTGCGGTGTTCAGGCCCTTGCCCTTCAGGATCTTCTTCAGGTTGTGGAAGGTCTCCGCGCCCATCCGCAGCGCTTCCCGGAAGGAATCCGCGCCGACCGGCATGACCATGAACTCCTGAATGTCGACCGTGTTGTCCGCATGGGCTCCACCGTTGAGGATGTTCATCATCGGAGTGGGCAGAACCTTTCCGTTCATTCCGCCGAGATACTGGAACAGAGGCAGTCCGCAGGAATCCGCAGCCGCTCTGGCCACTGCCATGGATACGCCCAGAATGGCGTTGGCGCCCAGCTTGCCCTTGTTTTCCGTTCCATCGAGCTCGATGAGCAGCTTGTCCAGACCGATCTGGTCGGTAGCCTCCCAGCCGATGATCTCCTCTGCGATGATCTCGTTGACGTTCTCCACTGCCTTCAGCGTACCCTTGCCCAGGTAACGGCTCTCGTCGCCGTCACGCAGTTCCACGGCTTCGTGCACGCCGGTGGAGGCGCCGGAGGGGACGATGGCTCTTCCCAGAGAGCCGTCCTCCAGCAGGACTTCAACTTCTACTGTAGGATTCCCTCTGGAATCCAGAACTTCTCTTGCGATAACATCTTCGATATAAGCCATTGATCTACTCCCTTCCTTCAAATCCTGTTATATCATTCCTCATCGTTATTGCTGCTGCCGCGTCCATCAGAAATCGATGATGGCCATCAGGTCCGCAGGCTTCAGGCTGGCGCCGCCCACCAGCGCTCCGTCGATCTCATCCATGTTCATGATCTCCGTGGCGTTGGCCGGCTTCACGCTTCCGCCGTACTGCAGGATCACTTCATCTGCCGTATCCTCGTCGAACAGCCGAATCAGTTCCTGTCTGATGAAAGCGCACATTTCCTCTGCCTGCTCGGGGCTGGCCGTCCTGCCTGTGCCGATGGCCCAGATGGGCTCATAGGCGATGACTACCCGGCGCATGTCCTCCGGCGAGATGCCCGCAAGCCCATCGGTGAGCTGACGGCGGATCACGTCGAACAGTTCTCCGGCGTCTCTCTGCTCCAGACTCTCTCCCACACACATGATGGGACGGATGGATCCTGCCAGCAGCTTCTTCAGCTTCAGGTTCACGGTCTCATCCGTCTCCCCGAAGTACTGCCGTCTCTCCGAATGGCCGACGATGCAGAAGTCCACACCGATCTCCTCCAGCATGCTGACGGAGATTTCTCCGGTATACGCTCCCTCATCCGCGAAGTGGACATTCTGTGCTCCCACTCCGATGCCGGTGCCCCGGAAGGCTTCCACCAGAGTCTCCAGATCGGTGAACGGCGCGCAGACAGCCGCCTTCACATCCGTGCCCTGATAGAGCTCCTTAAACTCCTTCGCAAAGGCTGATGCATCCGCCTTTGTCTTGAACATTTTCCAGTTGCCTGCGATAAATGGCACTCTCATCATAAACACTACTCCTTCTCTTCTGATTCACTGTCCGGCCGCGGCCGGCTCTCTGAACGTTATCCTATTTCTCCTCGATGCACGCGATTCCCGGCAGGACCTTGCCCTCCAGGAATTCCATGGATGCTCCGCCGCCGGTGGACACGTGGGTCATCTTATCCTTCAGGCCGAACTGCTCCACAGCCGCTGCGGAATCACCGCCGCCGATGACGGTTACCGCGTCGCTGTCCGCCAGGGCCTGCGCGATGGCTCTCGTTCCGTTCTCAAAGAGCGGCTTCTCGAACACGCCCATAGGTCCGTTCCAGACCACAGTCTTCGCCTCGGCGATGGCCGCCTTGAACAGCTCGATGGTCTTGGGACCGATGTCCATGCCCATCATATCCGCAGGCATCTCGTTTGCGTTCACCGTCTTGATCACGTTGTTGCTGTCGAAGTCATCCGTCACGATGGCATCCACCGGCAGAAGGATCTTCACTCCGGCCGCCTCTGCCTTTGCGAGAAGCTCCTTCGAAAGCTCGATGCTGTCCGCGTCCAGGATGGATGTTCCGATCTCATAACCCTGCGCTTTGAGGAATGTATAGGTCATTCCGCCGCCGATGATGATGGAATCCACCTTCTTCATCAGGTTCTCGATGACCGGGATCTTGTCGCCGACCTTGGCGCCGCCCATGATGGCGACGAAGGGGCGCTCCGGAGACTCGACCGCGTCACCCAGGAACTTCACTTCCTTCTCGATGAGGAACCCGGAGACCGTAGGCAGATATCTGGCCAGGCCGGCAGTGGAGCTGTGATCCCTGTGGGCCGTTCCGAAGGCGTCATTGACGAAGAGTTCGCCCAGAGACGCCAGCTCGCCGGTAAAGGGCTCCTCGCTCTTGGTCTCTTCCTTGCGGTATCTGGTGTTTTCCAGAAGCATGACCTCTCCCGGCTGAAGTGCCGCTGCCGTCTCCCGGATGTGATCGCAGACCACTGTGGGGCAGGAGCTGAACTTCACTTCCTGGCCGAGCAGCTCCGTCAGACGGTCGGCTACCGGCTTCAGCGACAGCTCCGGCTTCGGCTCGCCCTTGGGCTTACCCATGTGGGACATGAGGATCACACAGGCCTTGTGCTCCACCAGATACTGAATGGTGGGCAGGGCGGAAACGATGCGGAAATCGTCGGCGATCTTCCCATCCTTCATGGGTACGTTGAAATCGCAGCGGACCAGGCATTTCTTGCCGGCCACATCTACATCTCTGACTGTTTTTTTCATGTTTATCTCCATTCCGCCGCCGGAAGGAGCCTCTCCTTATGCAAAGGCAGGACTTCTCACGGCAGCTGTTTTGATGACTGACCCTTACTCGTTGTGATCCACCTTGTACATGTGTCTGATCAGCTCCAGCACCTTGGTGGCATAGCCGTACTCGTTGTCGTAGTAGGCGATCAGCTTGAAGAACTTGTCGTTCAGCGCGATGCCCATGCTGGCGTCGAAGATCGATGTGTGCGTATCTCCCACGAAGTCGATGGTGACGCACTTGTCGGTGACGTACTCCAGGATGCCCTTCAGCTCGTGCTCGGAGGCCCATTTCATCGCCGCGTTGATCTCGTCCAGAGTGGTGGACTTCTTCGTCATGACGTTCAGGTCGACGACGGAGACGTCATTGGTAGGCACTCTGTAGGCGAAGCCGGTCATCTTTCCCTTCAGGGACGGAATGACCTTGGCTACAGCCTTCGCCGCACCGGTGGTGGTGGGGATGATGCTGTTGAATGCGGAACGTCCGATTCTCCAGTCTTTCATGTTTCTCTTGTCGACGGTGACCTGCTTGGATGTGGCCGCGTGGATCGTTGCCATCAGGCCCTGCTCGATGCCGAAGTTGTCCTCCAGGACCTTGCACAGCGGTGCCAGGCAGTTGGTCGTACAGGATGCGTTGGAGACCACCTTCATGTCCGAGGTGTACTTGTCCAGATTGACGCCGCAGACGAATGTGGGGGAATCGTCCTTCGCCGGAGCGGTGATGATAACGTGCTTCGCGCCGGCATCGATATGAGGCTGAGCCTTCTCCGCCGTGTTATACGCGCCGGTACCTTCTACGATATACTCTGCCCCGCATGCATCCCAGGGAATCATGGAAGGATTCGACTCACTGTAGACCGGAACCTCTTTGCCGTTGATCACCAGTCCGCCCTCATAGCGGCCCAGCTCCTTGGGGAACCGTCCGAATACGGAGTCATACTTGAGCATGTATTCCAGATATTCCAGATCCGCGTTACGATAATTGATTCCTGCGATCTCGATATCCGGCATATCCATCGCTGTACGGATGGCCAGTCGTGAAATACGTCCAAAACCACTGATTCCAACCTTAATACTCATTGTTAGTCCTCCTCAAAAACAATTCTTGTAATACTTTATATATTGACCTGTCTTTTGCAGGATCAATACCGTTTTCGCTTCGACGATGACAGGATGTTCAGCTCGTCCCTGTATTTTGCCACCGTCCTCCGGGAGATGTCGAATCCCTTCTCCGCGAGCAGGCTGACCATGGCCTGATCGCTGTAGGGCTTCTTCGGGTCCTCGTTCTCAACGATCTCCTTGATGAACTCCTTGACGCTGTTGGAGGAAACGCCGTCTCCGGAGCCTCCCTTCACGCCCGCCGAGAAGAAGTGCTTCAGTTCAAAAACTCCGTAGGGGCACTGCAGGTACTTGCCGTTGATGGAACGGGAAACCGTGGATTCGTGGATCCCCACATCCTCGGCGATCTCCCGCAGCGTCAGGGTCTTCATGTACTTGCTCCCCTTTTCGAAGAACTCCCTCTGATGCCGGACGATGGCCTCGCCAACATTGTAGATCGTCTGATGCCTCTGGTCGATGCTCCGGATCAGCCACAGTGCGGAGTTGACCCGCTCCGAGAGGTATGACGACAGCCGTTCGTCATCTCCGGCCTGGTTCAGCAGTTTCCGGTAATAGGAGCTGACCTTGAGCTGGGGCGTGCTGCTCCTGTTGACCCTCACCGTGAATCCTTCCTCCCCCTTCTCCACGATGATGTCCGGAATGATGTACTTCGTATCCTCCCCGGAGGAGAACTGGCGTCCGGGCTTGGGCTCCAGCGTACGGATCACGTCGCCGATCTGCTGGACTTCCTCTGCCGTGATTCCGACCGCCTTCGCGATGGTGTTCAGGCGGTTGTTCGCCAGATCCTCCAGATGCTCCGTCACCACCTTCCGGAATTCTTCCGTCAGGGTGCCCAGGTTTTTCATCTGGATGAGCAGGCATTCCCGGAGATCTCTGGCGCCGACGCCTGCAGGATCCATTTCCTGAATGATCTTCAGAACGCGTTCCACCTCTTCGGGAGGCGTCTGCAGCATCCGGCCGATCTCCTCGACGGACAAAGGCAGGTAACCATTCTCGTCCAGGGACTCGATGATGACCCTTCCTATCCTGCTGTCCTCTTCGGTCTCCGCGGCGAACTGCAGCTGAAACAGGAGGTACTCCGGCAGGGTCATGTCATTGTCCACGTGGCGCTCAAAGAAGTCGCCCTCGTCGTCCTTTCTCTCGATCCACTGCCGGTCCCACTGACCGTCTCTGCCTTCCGTGTAGCTTCCCCGGATGTACTCCTCCCAGTCCGGTTCGTCTCTCCGGGAACGCTCCTCTTCCCTCCGGAAATGCTCCTCTCCTTCATTGGCCTCCTCGTGCTCCGCCGAGGATTCCAGAACAGGATTGGTCAGAAGCTGGTCCTGCACAAAGGTGTCGAGTTCCTGCGTATTGAACTGCAGGATCTTGATGGCCTGGATCAGCTCCGGTGTCATCACAAGTTTCTGTGTCTGTTCAATTGTCAGATCGTATCCCAGTTTCATAGCACAAAAACGCACAATATCATCTGCCGCAATTCTCCGATGATAGTATACCACACTCCGGTCAGTTTGGGCAGATGGTTTGGCATCAAAATTGCAACAAAAAAAGGCTGCTGCCCTGACATTTTCATGCCTGGTGCAGCAGCCTCGATCGTTCGTCTACTGGCGTCTGGACCGGACGTCCCGCCTGATGATCATCAGTGCCGCGGCAGCCGCCATGGCGGCGACCAGCGCCATCAGAGGATTCCAGTCATCGCCCGTTCTCGTGCCGTTTCCTCCATCACCCGATTTCGTGTGCTTCGTCGGGTCTGTGGGATCCGGCGCAACCTTCGTCACCTCGATGAATCCGTCAACGACCTTGAAGGTGACCTTGCCGAAATTGCTGTTGTGGTTTTCGAACTGATCCGGGGCAAGTCCCATGTCCGTCCTTCCGACCTCCGTCCTCACGGCTGCGATCTTCCCATCGATCAGCATCGCTGTGGAGGCGGGGGTGAAGGTGAAATCGGATTCCTTGTAGATCGGATTGCTGAACGCCACGTCATATCCCTTGACAGCATGTTCCGTTTCGTCATATTTCACGGTTTTGTGATGTCCGGTGATGGTAACGACCACCTCGGCAGGATCGATGGTCAGCCTGCCCGCCGCGTATTCGATGTTGTAGTTGTCGGCGATCGTGCCAGCCCGCTCTGCGCCGCGCAACCCGGGGGCGGCCGTTCTGTCCAGTTCGGCCGCGCTGGGCACGATGGTGTTTTCGTACACCCCGGCGTCCGTCTTCTGGCCGTCCATGGTAATGCTGGACAGCACATCGCTACCCTGAAGACCGCTCACGTCCACCTTCTTGTTCAGATCCTTTGTGTAGGTGGCGCCGGACTCGCCCTGCGGTGATCCGTTATAGGTGTACTTCTGGTCTTTCGCCGTGATGGTCAGATCCGCCTTGTTGATGGTCAGCTTGCCCGGAACGTACTCGATGACGTAGCTGCCGGTGGACTCGCCCAGTTCAGCCGCGCTTGCCTGGATGGCTCCCTCGTATTCCCCGGCGTCGGTGGCCTGTCCGTTCAGCGTGATGCTGGTCAGCTTATCGCTTCCCTGCAGGCCGGTGACCTCCACCTTCTGGTCCAGACCCTCCGTGTAAGCGGTGCCATCCTCGCCCTGCGGAGTTCCGTTATAGATATATTCCTGACTTTTGACCGCGATGGCCAGTTCTGCCTTTGTGATGGTCAGCTTGCCCGGAACGTATCTGACGCTGTAATTATCGGTTGAATCTCCAACCTCGGCCGTGTTTGCCTCGATGGCTTCATCGTATTCCCCGGCGTCCTTCTTCTGCCCGTTCAGCGTGATGCTGGTCAGCTCATCGCTTCCCTTAAGACCGGCGACCTCCACCTTCTGATCAAAGCCCTCCGTATAGGTAGCGTTGTCCTCGCCCTGCGGCGAGCCGTTGTACGCATACTTCTGGTCCTTCACCGTGATGGTCAGCTCTGCCGGCTTGATCGTCAGCTTACCCGAAACGTATTTGATGTCGTAGTTGTCGGTCGAATCTCCCACCTCGGCCGCGCTTGCCTCGATGGCTTTCTCGTATTCCCCGGCGTCCTTCTTCTGCCCGTTCAGGGTGATGCTGGTCAACTCATCGCTTCCCTGCAGCCCGGTGAGCTCCACCTTCTGATCAAAGTTCTCCGTGTAGGTGGTGTTGTCCTCGCCACGCGGAGCTCCGTTATAGGTGTACTCCTGATCCTTCACCGCGATGGTCAGCTCTGCCGGCTTGATCGTCAGCTTGCCCGGGACATAATTGACATCGTAATTGTCCGCAACATCCCCAAGCACAGCGCTGCTGGGTTCGATCGCGTCCTCGTATGTGCCGACATCCTTTCCCTGTCCGTCCAGAGTGATGCCCAAAAGCTGGTCGCTGCCCTTAAGGCCACTCACCTTTACCTTCTTGTCCAGATCCTTCGTGTAGACTGTATCGCCCTCACCCTGCATAGCGCCATTGTAGACATACTCCTGATCCAGCGCGGTGATGGTCAGCTCTGCCGCCTTGATGGTCAGCTTGCCCGCTTCATACGTGATGGTATAGTTGTCGGTGGCCTCGCCCACTTCGGCATCGCTGGCGGCGATGGCTCCGGGATATTCCCCGGCGTCCTTCTTCTGCCCGTTCAGGGTGATGCTGGTCAGTGCATCGCTTCCCTGCAGGCCGGTGACCTCCACCTTCTGGTCCAGTCCCGTGGTGTAGGTGGCGTTGTCCTCACCCTGCAGAGCACCGTTATAGTCGTATTCCTGGGGGGTGACCTTTACCGTCAGCTCTGCCGCCTTGATGGTCAGCTTGCCCGCTTCATACGTGATGGTATAGTTGCCG
>CACXCQ010000268.1 GCA_902766185.1 uncultured Eubacteriales bacterium | reverse complement strand
CGCAAGGCCGGTGCTGGCAGCTGAAGGGCGAGCGTGATCCGCAGGTGGATGCCGAGAGCCCAGGTGAGGGCGATCGGTATTCCCGTTTTTCAGGTTTGCCCACCGATCAATGAATGATAGAATACTCATTGATTAGGGGGGGCAACATGGAAAAAGAAACCGCTTTTACAGAAGAACAGGTGCGGGAGCTGGCTGGCCGAAGGCGGGGTGCGGCGACCGACGGACCGTGAGGGCGCTGCCAGCAGGTCGAGTCATTCAGCGGCTGGCAAACCAGCGGCGCCTGGTGAAGAGGTAACACAGCGGCACCAGATAAAGGTAGCACGACCAGGGTATGGCGCCGATACCCACGTTGAAGAAGGTCAGCGGCACGCTGCAGGCGATGCACCAGGGGATCAGTCCGACGATGACGATCAGCGTGTTCTCCATGTCGATAGCCAGCTCCTGCTGACTGCCGCCGGTATCCAGATAGGGCTTCGTCATCAGGTCATTGCACATCAGCGTCGCGATGGTCTGGTTGCAGAAGACCACGCTGGCCGCGATCCCCACGATCAGCGTCATCACGTACCGGCCAAGGCGGCTGCAGCCTTTGCTCAGGAGACTCTGCACATCCCGGAGCATGTCCGTTCCGCTGAAGATTCCGGAGTACGCGCAGGAGATGATCAGGATCCCCACCACCTCCAGCATGGAGACCAGCCCTCCGCCGTCAAGAATCGCGCCCAGTCCCGCGCCTTCACTGTGGTAACCCGCCACGCAGATCCACATCACCTTCAGCAGCGGCACGCCCTGGACCAGCCAGGCCACCAGGACCGCGCTGACGATACTGGAACCGATGGAGATGAAGATCCCCACCTTCAGCAGGGGCAGCATCAGCATGAGGATCGCCGGGACGAAGGCCCAGGCCGACAACGAGAATTCCTTTTCAAAAGAAGCGATGATGGTGGGATCCACCGCCTCGATGGGATGGGTCACCGACAGCACAGTATAGATCCCTGCTGTCAGCAGCAAAGGCAGCAGTCCCGTACGCATCATCAGCCTGACGTTGTCGTAGATCTCTGTTTTTGTCACCCCGGCCACCATATTCGCGCTGGAGGACACCGGTGAAGAACGGTCGCCGAAATAGATGCCGGACATGAGCACGCCGGCAGTAAGCACCGGATCGACGCCACCGCTTCTGGCCAGCGCCATGAAGATCACGCCCAAAGTCCCCGCAACGCCGAAGGACGTTCCGATGGCGTAGCTCAGCAGGCATGCCAGAAGATAAGTGATCAGCAAAAACAGGGGCGGCACGATGACCTTCATGCCGTAGTAGACGAACACAGTGATGGTCCCGGAGACACGCCAGGCCGCCGTGATGAATCCGATGATCGCCATCACTTCGATGACCACCAGGGAATCCTTGATGGAGCTCCAGCTCCAGGCGCCCAGCTGCCGCAGAGGATAACCCTTCTTCAGCCCCAGCCCGGCAAACAGAATCAGTCCCACCAAAAGCGGAAGGATCAGTGACAGATCCAGGATCAGCGCACCGATCATGCACAGTATGAAAATGATAAACGCGATCAAAAGCGGCATTCTCCGCCCGTGCTCCTTTCGTCAATACATCGTGATATGTCGTAACCAGGTCAGCCGACGATCAGGTCCGCCAGCTGCGCGCCAGTGATCCGCACCAGTTCTTCTGCCGGCAGGGCCATCTGCAGCCCCACTTTGCCGCCGCTGACCATAATGGTATCCAGATCCGCCGCAGTGCAGTGGACAGCCGTGGGAAAAGGCTTCTTCATCCCCACGGGGGAGCATCCCCCTTTGATGTAGCCCGTTGTCTGGGTGATGAGCCGGGAGGGCAGCATTTCGATCTTCTTCTCGCCGAAATGCTTTGCAGCCTTCTTCAGGTCCAGCTCCTCCGCCACCGGGATCACGCAGACGTAGTTCTGACGGCTGCTTCCCACCGTCACCAGTGTCTTGAACACCTGCCGGGGATCCTGGCCCAATGCCGCAGCTACCGAGACCCCGTCCAGAAAGCCCTCCGGAGCATCGTACTCGTGGAGTTCATAAGAGATTCCCTCTGCCTCCACCATGCGCACCGCGTTGGTCTTGTGGGCATGGGACTTCTTATTGTCTTTTTTTCCTTTTTTGCTCATATCACTTCACCACAATTGCTCACAGGGTTCCTGTACCGGAGCCCTATCGGACTCTGAAGTACACTCCCATCTCCTCTGCCTTTGCGCGGCAGATCTCCTGATGCTCCGCGGACAGACTGCCGCCCACCACGGACACTGCCACATGGGGCACGTACTGCTTCACATCCTCGATGTACTTCAGCATGGCATCGTAGGAGCGCAGACCGAACCGGGGATGGCACAGGTTTTGGAAACTCTCCGCATCCGCTTCGTTCATGCTGACGGAGACCGCATCGATGAGACCCGCAAGCTCGGGCGTTGTTTCCCGCTCCCAGATCAGGTCCGCCAGCCCGATGGTGTTGATCCGGATCGGCTTGCCGTACGCGGCCTTGATGAACCGGGCGATCTCCAGAAGCTCCGGGAGCCGCTCCGTAGGCTCGCCGTACCCGCAGAAGATCACCTCGTCGTAGGCCTGCACATCCCACTGTCGCAGCTCCTCCTTCACCTCATCCACCGTCGGCTCGTGGTCGAGCATCAGCGAATCCGCCGATCCCAGGCTGTCGGTGTAGTTTTTGATGCAGAATTCACAGCGGCAGGGACACCGGTTGGTCAGATTAATGTACAGCCCGCCGAAATAATCATATACGATCGACATTTTCGTCCTCCCTCATCAGCCATCGCCGGATCCTCGCCCGGACCCGCCCTGACCATCATACCACAAAAGCAGAACGAACAGAAAAAAAACCGGCTCCCTCATCCTTACTTCATTGCCAGAATACGTCAGTTAGGGTATAATGGGCAGACAGGCACACGCCAATAACCGGGGACGATCTGCGCCCCGAAACTCAGGAGGAAATACATTGAGCAGCAAGAAATTCAACAAGGGCGGGAAGCCCACACAGCAGCCGGTCAACACGGAGCCGAAGAGATACAAGAGCATCAACTCGCCGACCAAGGTCTGGCTGGTGCGGATCGTCGTCATTCTTCTGTGCATCGCCGTAGCTGTAACGCTGATCCCGTCGGTCTTCTTCTAGACCCGGAATGCTGAAGATCATGGAGGTCCTGTGATGAGCTGGCATCTCGAACAACTGAAAAAAGACTATCCCCCGGTCACTGATCTGGCGGCCTGCCGGGAGATCTTCTGGACCAACCCGCGTCTTTCGGCCTGCGGCTCCGATACCGCAAAGGCTGGGCAGGACGCTGCAAAGGCTGATCCTATCGTCAGCATCGATGAGGCGGAAGCCCGGCTTCTGCGCTTCGCGCCGTTCATCGAACAGGTCTATCCCGAGGTCCTGGAGGGGATCATCGAATCGGATCTGACACCGATCCCGGATATGCAGGATGCCCTGGCTCTGGATACGGCAGGCGTCCTTCCGGAAGTGGACCTTCCGGGCCGTCTGTTCCTCAAGTGCGACAGCCATCTTCCTGTCTCCGGATCCATCAAGGCAAGAGGCGGGATCTACGAGGTGCTGAAGTACGCCGAGGAAGTCGCCATGGAAAATGGCATGCTGAAGGAATCGGACGACTACCGCATTCTGGCGGAGCCACACTTTCAGGAGCTGTTCAACAAATACAGCGTCGCAGTCGGCTCCACCGGCAACCTTGGACTGTCCATCGGCATCATGAGCGCAAAGCTGGGATTCCAGGTGACCGTGCACATGTCCGCGGACGCCCGCCAGTGGAAGAAGGACCTTCTTCGCAGCAAAGGCGTCATCGTGAAGGAATATCCGGATGACTACGAAGCGGCTGTGGCCCAGGGCCGGAAGGAAGCTCAGGAGGATCCCAGGTGCCACTTCGTGGATGATGAGAACTCTCTGGATCTCTTCGCCGGATACAGCGTTGCCGGCAAACGACTGAAGCAGCAGCTGGATAACCGGGGGGTCATCATCGATGAGGATCACCGGCTGTACGTCTACCTGCCCTGCGGTGTGGGAGGCGCTCCCGGCGGCGTGACCTACGGCATCAAAGAATACTTCGGCGACAACGCGTACTGCTTTTTCGCTGAACCCACCCATGCGCCATGCATGGCACTGGGTCTGATCACAGGATTACATAACAGAATTTCTGTTAAGGATATAGGAATCGACGGAATCACCGAGGCTGACGGCCTGGCGGTGGGCAGAGCCTCTGCCCTGGTGGCCGACGCCATGGAATCCAGGCTTCACGGATGTTTTACCGTGGATGACAGCCGGCTCTACCCCTATCTTGCGCTTCTACAGGATACTGAGGACATCTTCATCGAGCCCTCTGCCTGCGCCGGATTTGCCGGACTGCACCACATCGTCTCCGGAAATGCCGATGTTCCCGCCCCGGATGAGCAGTCGATCCACATCGTCTGGGCCACCGGCGGAAGCATGGTCCCGGAGGAAGAAAAAGAAAGCTATTATCTGAAGGGATGCCGATCCCTGAACACAATCACAGAATAACAGGAGGTAACGATTATGCTTGGATGGAAATCATTGACCAGCGAAGAAGGTCAGGAACTGATGATGGAACATGCGAAGCAGACCGTCTATCAGAATAACGTTGAACAGGAGGAGAAGCTGAACGGCATGATGCAGTGTTCTGCCTACTCCTGCTCTTTTGATGACCAGTCTCTGACTTATGAATTTCCCATTACAGAATGGATGGAGAACCGGGTAGGCCAGCTTCACGGCGGCATCATCTGCACAGCCTTTGATGTGACCATCGCCGCTCTGTCCAGATTTTTCGCGGGAGAGAACTTCGCTCCCACCGTCAATCTGGACGTAAACTACGTTCGCCCGGCCTACAGCGGAGACACCCTGGTGGTCACCGCCACTGCCGTTGCAGTAGGCAAGCGCCTGACCCACGTGACCGCCGAGGCATTTTCCAAGAAGACGGGTAAGCTGGTGGCTTCCGCCACTTCGATCAACATGAACATCGATACGGACAAAGAGCACAAGTAGACGAACAGCCTGTCTGAAGTCATGATCTATCTCGATAACGGAGCGACCACCTTCCCGAAACCCGATTGCGTTTACGATGCGGTGGATCGCTACAACCGTACATCTGCAGTCAATGCAGGCCGGGGCGCCTATCGTGCCGCCCGGGAAGCAACCGCCATGGTCAGAGAAGTGAAACAGGATCTGATCAGCCTTTGCGATGCCCGGGGCCAGGCCGAGGTGGTCCTCACCCCTTCCGTAACCGTGGCCCTGAACCAGATCATTCAGGGCCTTTTTTGGAATGAAGGAGACGTCTGCTACGTCTCTCCCTACGAGCACAATGCTGTGCTCCGGCCCCTTCGCCTCATGGAAAAGCGCTTCGGCATCCGCGTCCTCCAGCTTCCTCTGCGGGAGGACCTTTCGATCGATCTTGAGGAAACGGAGCGTCTGTTTGTCGGCGCCCCGCCGAAGCTCGTCTGCGTGACCGCAGTCAGCAACGTCACCGGCTACGTCCTTCCCGCCCGGGAAGTTTTCACCATAGCAAAAGCCCACGGCGCGCTGACGCTGCTCGACGCAGCCCAGGCCATGGGCCTTGTTCGTATGCAGTTCCCCCGCCTCAAGGCGGATTTCATCGCCTTTGCGGGCCATAAGACCCTGTACGCGCCCTTCGGGATCGGTGGCTTTCTCATCCGTAACGGCATCGACCTTAAGCCTCTTCTGGCAGGCGGCAACGGGATCCGTTCCGAGGATCCGGAGATGCCCCGCCACATGCCCGAAAAAATGGAATGCGCCAGCATGGACTCCCCTGCCATCCGCGGCCTTCAGGCTTCTCTCGCCTGGCTCAGGACCGTGGACCCCTGGCAAAAGGAATCCGAGCTGACGCAGTATCTTCTGCAAAGGCTGGAAGCTCTCCCGGAGATCACGATCTACTGTGCTCCCCCGAACGCGCCCCAGGCCGGCGTGGTCAGCATCAACCTGGAAGGCTTTCGCGCCAACGAAGTGGCCGCCATCCTGGACCGGGAAAACGACATCGCCGTCCGGGCCGGACACCACTGCGCGGGTCTGATCCACACCCATCTGAAGAACAAAGTCTACGACGGCTGTCTGCGGATCAGCCTGGGCTTCTTCAACACGAAGGAAGATATCGATGCCCTGATCGCGGGGCTTTCTTCCATCGATCGCAACGTCCTGAAGAACATCGACAACAACATTCTCCGGGGCAACTGCTGATCCGGCATCCGCGGCTCACCGATCTCACAATCCGCGGATCAGCGAGCCCGCAGGGAGACTCTTCCCCTCTACTTCTCGAAATCCCGGTTATGCTTGAAGTGTCCTGGATTCACCACCGGTCCGATGGTGCTCACCCACCGGTTGGTGTAGTTGAAGAATCCGGCCACAAAGGCCGCCTCCAGGATCTGATGATCGTCAAATCCCGCATCCCGAAGCTTATCCACCTGCTCCTGTTCGATATCCCGCGGGTGGGCCGTCACGAACCAGGCGTATTCGCACAGGGCGTAATCCTCTCTGGACAGTTCATCCTTGCAGGCCCTGTAGTTACCGGAGAGCTTATCCACCAGAGAGGCGTTCTTCCACATTCCCCGGAGATTGTCTCCGTGGGTCTGCAGGCAATACGTGCAGCAGTTATAGGAAGAGACCACCACGCCGATCATTTCCTTCTGCGCGTCCGTCAGGAAACAGGAATCGTTGTAGAGAGAACCCTTGAAATTCAGGAAGCCGATGTACTCCTTCGCGTTCAGGGGCAGGATCTTGAACAGGTTGTTGATGAACCCCCAGTTCTCCATCATCACCTCTACATTCTTGTCAAATACGGCGTATTCCTCGTCCGTCATGTCCTCCCGGACAGGTTTCTGAAGCCGGGACAGCTGTTCGTCAAATACAAGTGCCAATTCGTTTACCTCCTTCTGTCTCTCCTACTCCGCCGGGCAGATGGCATAGACCCTGGTGGGGAATCCGGTGCCGTCCTTCAGCTTGGGGAATCCGATGAAGATGATCGCGCCCACCGGCGGGAGCTGATCGAGATTGCGCATGACCTCGATCTGGATACGGTCGACCGCCAGAATGTACTGCTCTCCGGGATAGGGATACGCGCCTTCCTTCGTGGTCACCTTTCCAGGGTCCGTGTCAGCCGGTTCATGGCCGATGGCGCCGATGTTCCTCTCCTCCACCAGCCAGCGGATGGCTTCGATATCCCAGCCCGGATAATGAGGCTGACCGTTCTCATCCTTGTTCTCCAGATCCGGCTTCTTGTACCAGTCCGTGCGGAAAGCCACGAAGCTTCCCTCAGGGATCTTGCCGTATTCTTCTTCCCAGGCCTTGAGGTCATCGATGGTCAGCATGAAGTCAGGATCCGCTTCGCACTCCGCGGATTTATCGATGACCACCATGGGGTACATCAGCTCCTTCTCCGTGATCTGGCTCATGTCCCTTCCATCGCCGTGGAAGTGGATGGGAACGTCCGCGTGGGTGCCGTACTGGCTGGCCACGCTCCACTGGTGGCAGCGCATGGGCGCCATCTTATCCTCCGGCGTACCCTCCAGGTAATCGAAGAGCAGATCCCCCTGCATCGGCGCGAAACCGAACCAGTGAGGCGTCTCCGGGCTCAGCTCGTGGGTCAGGTTCACCCATTTATATCCCGGTCCTTTGAGTTCATTCACAATATCCCATAGTCTCGTGTCAGCCATCTTCCAGCCTCCTTTCTCAACATACCCGCAAAGGCTGGCCTTCGGCGCCTTCGCTTCTTAAATAACACAAAGGCAGGACTTGCCTGCCTTTGCGTGATCTGACTATTTGATTTCGTGGATCCAGCCCTCCGGCGCGGGAACGGTTCCCATCTGGATGCCGGTGAGGGTGTCATAGAGCTTCTTGATGGTGGGGCCCATCTCTTCCATGCCGCTGGGGAACGCGATCTCCTTGCCGTGGTCGTAGATCTTGCCCACCGGTGAGATGACCGCTGCCGTTCCGCACAGTCCGCACTCCGTGAATTCGGGCACTTCGGAGAAGGGAACCTCCCTCTGCTCTGTCTCCATGCCCAGGATGTCCTTGGCCACGATCATCAGGCTTCTTCTGGTGACCGAAGGCAGGATGGAATCGGACTTGGACTTGGGCGTTACCACCTTGCCGTCCTTGGTGATGAAGATGAAGTTGGCGCCGCCGGTCTCTTCCACGTACGTTCTGCTGCCCGCATCGAGGTACATGTTCTCAGCGAAGCCTTCCTCGTGGGCCAGCTCGCCGGCGTAAAGACTCATGGCGTAGTTCAGACCGGCCTTGATGTTGCCTGTACCGTGGGGAGCTGCCCGGTCAAAATCGGAAACCTTGATGACGATCGGCTTGACGCCTTCCTTGAAGTAGGGACCTACCGGCATGCACATCATGCGGAATTCATATTCCGGAGACGGGGCTACGCCGATGATCGGGCCGCTTCCGTAAATGAAGGGACGGACGTAGAGAGACGCGCCGCTTCCATAGGGAGGTACCCATTCCTCGTTGGCCTTTACCAGCATATCCAGCGCCTTCATGAACATCTCCTCCGGAACCACCGGAATGGCCAGCCTTTTCGCGGAATCCACCAGTCTCTTCGCGTTCAGGTCCGGGCGGAACGTGACGACCTTGCCATCCTCTGTCCGGTATGCCTTCAGTCCCTCGAAAACGGTCTGTGCATACTGCAGAACGCCAGCGCACTCGGAGATATGGACCTGCGGATCCGTGGTCAGCTCCAGCTCGCTCCACTCACCGTCCTGCCATTTCGCCGTCACCCGGTAATCCGTGGGCTGATACACAAAGCTCAGATTGCCCCAATCGATATTCTTAGTCATAAGTCTACAACTCCTTTCAGATACAATACTGATACTATTCTACCACAATGAATAAAAAAAAACAGACCCTTTAGAGCCTGTTTTTTCTCTGGCGCGCCATTAGGGACTCGAACCCCAAACCTTCTGATTCGTAGTCAGACACTCTATCCAATTGAGCTAATGGCGCAGGTGATTTCTAACCGAACACCGAATAGTATTATACATGAAAGTATGTGGGGATGTCAAAGGAAATCTGCATAAATTATGCGGTTTCTTCTTCTTCCAGCTTTTCGAAAACGGTCTGCATGCCGTTGGGGTCCGCCATGATCAGGCGGCCTTCGCTGATGTGGATGTGATAATCGATGCAGATCTGGGCCGCAAGCTCGGCCCGAAGGACCTTTCCCGATCTGGTGACCGGGACATGCTCTCCGTTGATCATGTACTCTACATCCCCGTTCTCAAAGCGCAGCTCGTGGGTGATCGTCCCAAAGGGAAATGACGCCAGCCTGTCGCCGTCCATGACCCCGATGCTGATCCACCGCCCCTCGAAGTCGTCGGCGGAGACGAGCCAGGCGAACAGTGCCCCTGCCGCCAGAAGAATGATGCAGGTAAAGATCAGCGAGGTGGTTATCACATCTGTTCCTCCGCTCTCATCTCCTTCAGCGTGGGCATGGCCGGGATGGCGCCGGGACGGCTGCAGGTCTTTGCCGCGGCCCGGTTCGCGAAATCCAGGAACCCTTTGAGCTGTTCCTCATCCAGCTTTCCCTGCCTTTCCAGTACGCGGCTGATCTGACCGAGCATAGCCCCCAGGAAGGTGTCCCCTGCCCCGTTGGTATCGCTGACGGTCACCGGTACCCCGGGCACACGGCCGGCGGTCTCCCCGAACCGATAGAACACACCTTCGGAACCCAGCGTGATCAGAACCAGCCGGATCCCGTGATCCGCCAGAATCTGGCTTCCCGTTTCCAGCTTATCCGTCCCGGTGAGCAGGACCATCTCCTCATCGGAGACCTTCAGAATATCCGCCTGCTCCAGGGGCTCCTTCATCCACAGGACAGCCTCTTCCTCACTAGTCCAAAGGGCAGGCCGGAAATTCGGGTCGTAGCTGACCAGGATCCCTGCTGCCTTTGCATGCTTCACCGCGGAGAGCGTCGCCGAACGGGAAGGCTCTGAAGTCAGCGAAAGGGAACCGAAATGCAGGATCCGGGGATTGCTCTCCTCCAGGACCCGGATGGCCTCTTCCGCGGTGAGCCGGGTATCCGCACCGGGCTGACGATAGAAGGCGAAGCTGCGCTCCCCCTGCTCGTCCACATTAACGATGGCCAGCGTGGTGGGGCTTTCTTCTGTGGTGAACAGTCCATCGGTGTTCACGCCTTCCTTCTCCAGTGTATCCCGGAGGCTCTGACCGAAGCTGTCATTCCCTACTTTGCCGATGAATCCGCACTCTGAGCCAAGGCGGGCTGCTGCCACGGCCACATTGGCCGGGGCGCCTCCCGGAAAAGCCGCGAACTGGCGGATCCCTTTCTCATCGGTCCCGGTCTGCGTCAGATCGATCAGCACCTCTCCCAGCGTTATAATATCCGTCATCATTTGACTTCCTCCTTAGAAACCGCGCTCCGCATGAAGCGGTGATTTGCTACCCGGAACCGGCATCTGCGATTTGCATCCTTTTCCCAGTCGTACTATTTGAGTCCCAGCAACCCCGGCAGAAATCCTCCCGCGAAGGAATCACCCAGTCCCACTACGGTGGGGTTCTCCACATGGCTCATGTCCTTGCTGGGGATTATGCAGACCTTCCTGCCCAGGATCTGGCGGAGCTCATCGCAGAAGATGGTCGCGTCCTCCCGGTCTTCCATCTTTTTGCTCTCCTCATAGTCCTCTTCGGTGAAATCATCTCCCAGACGGAATCTGGTGGTGGCCATGGCGGTTCCACCGATGAGAGATTCCCGGATCCTCTGCGCCTTAGGTCCATAGGCCAGCGCCCATTTGGCGCTGTGCACCACCAGAGTCTCCACACCCAGCGCTTCATAGACCTGCCGAATGGCTTCCGAAACGGCCGGAGCATCCAGAATGTCCAGCGACTGGCCGATATATTCCTGCAGTTCATCTTCGTTCATGCTGAGCACATCGATGTACCCCTGAAGGGCATGCTGCACATAGTAACGAAATGCTTTCACCACATAGCAGCCATCCTCATAGATGAGCACTGCATCCTTCGGCAGATAATCCAGAAGCTGTTTGGTCTCCTCCAACAGGCGGTCAAGGGTGTATCTGTCGATGACCTCGCTGAAGCAACCCAGTAGGAAGACCCCTGCGTCCCTGATGAGGGGGCCGAATTCCATAACCTTCACCGGTATATCCAGACTGGTATCATCCCGGGAGATCATGATACGGTTTTCTCTGGGGGTGGTGAAGCTGATATCCCCTGCGTAGATATGCGTTCCCTGCGCGCATTGCAGGACAATGTGCGGGTAGATTTTCTTATCCTCCGCCGTTCCGGGAACTGCCGTTACGCTATCCGGCAGAAGTTCCCTCACATACCGGTTCCAGCAGCTGGTCTGCAGGGCTGTCTTATAGCCGAGCTTGTCCAGGACGATGGCAGCCCGGGTCGGTGTTCCGCCCAAAGTGACCTTGTAGTCGAAGTGCTCCGCGAAATCGATTACAGCCTGCGCATCATCGGGCACGATCTCTCCGCCGATACCTGCCTGTAGGTGAGCAAGGCAGAAGATCCACGCGTCCCGTTCCGTGTGGACTCCAACGTCCAGCCGCAGCTCATCCGCCCGGATGTTGTAATCCTGGATGATCTGCTCCACCGTCTCCGTATTCCAAATCAGTTCGTAATCCACACATGCGTGGAATCCCATTGCGATCTTATCTTTCATTTTCGTTTTTATCGCTCCATATATCTCACGTTAGATAAAACGACCCGGATCCGAGCCCGGACCCGGGTCGATTGCTTTTGTAAGACTCCATAAGCCGCTGATGTTGCCTCTGAAAAAGTGTTTT
>CACXCQ010000267.1 GCA_902766185.1 uncultured Eubacteriales bacterium | reverse complement strand
TCGGTGGATTCGCCCTCGCCGGACGCGTCATCCGAAGTCTCCTCCTGGATGGGCTCGTTGGGGATGACCTCCAGCTCGCCGCCGTAGTTGCGGGAAGCCCAGCCGATCCAGGTTTTGCCCGGGTTCAGGTTGGCGTAGACCACGCCGGCTGCCTTGCGGGCGGCCTCGATCTCTTCGGCGGTCTTGCCTTCCTCGGTCGCCTTGGCGACTGCCTCGTCCTGGGCGGCCTTCGTGGCGTCAGCGTCGATCAGGATGAACTTGTTGTCCTTGATCTTCCACTTGATGTTCTTGACGGTGCCCTGGCTGAAGAGCTTGCCTTCGCCGCCGGCACGCTTGTAACCGCAGTAGGTGACGCTGCCGGTGCTTCCGGGACCTGCGTAATTGTCCTTGGTGATGTACCTCGTCTTATCGAAGATCACCAGCAGGTTGTCGCGCTTCAGGTCATTCTTGAAAGCGTCGGTGTGGTACTGCTGATCCTCTTCGCTGTAGGTCCAGGTTTTGGGCTCCCAGTCCGTCCTGTCGGAGAAGGTCAGATGGACCTCTGTTGCCGCGATGTCGCTCATGGGCTCCGCCGTCTCGTTGAAGCCCAGCTTGGTGAACTCCTTGGGCTCGGTCCGGCAGCCGTATTCCTCGATGGCCGCGGGAACCTTTTCCCCGTAGACGATGCCGGTGTGCTCCATGGAGACGCCGCGGGAGGAATCCCGGTCAAACAGTCCGCATTCGTTGGCGAAGCTCATCTGGTTGATGTGGTCCACCTTGTCTCTCTTGAAGACGGAGGAGGCACCTACGTAATCTCCCTTGGAATGGCTCATGCCCCAGTGGATGAAGATGGCGTCGAACAGCTCGGAGAACTTGATGAACGGCGGGCGGGCGCTCCGCATGGGGCCGATCTGCTCCGGCAGCTTGTTGTAGTCCGCGTAGAACCACAGCGTACGGGTGATGCCGCCTTCCACTTCTCCCTCAAGGATGATGTCCGGCGAATAGTTCTCATCGTCCATTCCCCACTGCGGTCTCGCCTCCGGGGCGTTCTCCACGACGAAAGCCACGATCCGCTGATTGGCGGCGTTCTCATCGTAGCCCTGTTCCACCGTGGCGCCGGTGAGGGGGTTGATGATGGGTTCCGGTTCCGGTGCCGGCTCAGGAGCGGCTGTGTCTCCGCTGCCGGAGGAGCAGGAACTCAGAAGGAAGGCTCCGGAGCCGCAGACGAGGGCGACGACCAGAACCAGGATCAAAGCGAGTTTGGAATTCTTCATAATGGATCTCCTCATAAGATAAAGGAAGCTTGCAATAATTGCTGTTTATATGATACAGCATGAACGGGAGTTTTCTCAACAAAAATATGAGAATCGGGGGAAAATGGGGGAGCGGCCCTTTAGCTCGGTAAACCTTTAAATACATAAAAAGAACAAGAACTGCTATTGCAATTTTCTGAAAATATGCTATCATATAGTCACAGAGAGGGCGAAAGCCACTCGACAAAATAGATTCAGGAAGTTAGTGCACAGGGAGCGGCCTTACGAGAGAGCCTGGAGAAACAGGACGCGAAATAAGAAGAAAGAGGCAGACGCGAAGACAAGTGAATAAGGAAGTCAGAACTGCAGGGTTCCGGCGAAGATGAGATCCGATGGAGTGCCTTGGACCGGAGGAAGGAATCAGAAGGGAACCGCGAAAGGAAGTGAGAAACGTGAGGGTCTTACAGATTGACAAGTAAAGGGCTGCGATGAATGAGAGTATGATCGCAGCCCATTTTTTTTCGTTTCCGCTTTCCAAAGGCTGGCAGTTCTGTGCTATACTGTTCAAATGGAAAAGGACTTGGACAACAATTTACTTCTCGATGTGAAGGAGCTGGCCGTCGGCTATGAGACGGGTGTCGTGGCAAGAGACATCAGTTTCACCCTGCGGGAAGGGGACTATCTGTGCATCGTCGGAGAGAACGGAAGCGGCAAGACCACGCTGATGAAGACCCTGCTTTCCCTGCAGGAGCCCATGGGCGGCGAGATCAGGACCGGCAGATCCCTTCAGCGAAGTGGCATCGGCTATCTTCCCCAGCAGACCCTGATCCAGAAGGACTTCCCAGCCTCGGTGCGGGAGGTGGTCCTTTCGGGATGCCAGGGAAGACTTGGACGGCGGCCCTTCTATGGCAGCGCGGAAAAACAGCTGGCTGCGCAGAACATGAAGCGGATGGGCATCGAAAGACTGTCCGCGAAGTGCTACCGGGACCTCTCCGGAGGCCAGCAGCAGCGCGTGCTTTTGGCCAGAGCCCTCTGCGCGGCGGAGAGCATCCTTCTTCTGGACGAGCCGGTGGCAGGCCTGGACCCTGTGGCGGCGGCCGACATGTATGAACTGATCCGGCAGCTGAACAGCGAAGGCGTGGCCATCATCATGATCTCCCACGATATCGAAGAAGCAGTGTCCTACGCCTCCCACGTCCTGCACATCGGAGAAAACGCCTGGTTCGGAACCAGGGAGGAGTACCTGGCACAGAGGGGAGAGGAGGTGCTGCGTCCATGATGCATCAGCTCATCACCTACATGCAGTATCCCTTCGTGACGTACGCCATGATCGTGGGCTGCCTGATCGCGCTTTGCGCGTCCCTTCTCGGCGTCACCCTGGTGCTGAAGAGGTTTTCTTTTATCGGCGACGGACTGAGCCATGTGGCCTTCGGCGCCCTGGCCATCGCCAGCGTGCTGAAGATGAACAACCAGATGCTGCTGATCCTGCCCATCACCATCATCAGCGCTGTCCTGCTTTTGCGCACGGGACGAAAGACGCAGATCCGCGGGGACGCGGCGCTTGCCATGATCTCCGTGGGGGCACTGGCATTCGGCTATCTGATCCTGAATCTGTTCTCTTCCTCGCCGAATCTCACCGGCGATGTATGCAGCACCCTGTTCGGCTCCACCTCGATCCTGACCCTGACCAGGCAGGAGGTGATCATGTGCGCCTGCCTTTCCATTGCGGTGATCCTGCTGTTCGTCCTGCTGTACCACCGGATATTCGCGGTGACCTTTGACGAGGACTTCGCCAGCGCCGCCGGAACGCGAGCGGACATGTACAATCTGATCATCGCCATCGTCATCGCGGTGATCATCGTGGTGGCCATGAGCCTCGTGGGCGCGCTGCTGATCTCCGCTCTGGTGGTCTTCCCGGCGCTGTCGGCCATGCGGCTGTTCCGCAGCTTCCGGTCGGTGACCATCTGCTCCGCCGTGATATCGGTGGTCTGCGCGTTTCTGGGGATCGTCATCTCCATTCTGGCAGGAACGCCGGTGGGCTCCACCATCGTGGCCATCGACGTGGCAGCCTTCGCCCTGTGCTGGATCCTGGAGAAGGCAGGGGTGACGGCGTAGCGGCGCATCCGCTCGTTTTACCGGCGCCTGCAGCGGCCGCATCCGGTTGCAGAGGCGGCGGCTTTTCGGTATAATATATGTTCACAGAAACTCCGGCGGAGGATGAAGCAAAGGCAGGAAAGCCTGGCGGAAAGGACAGACGATATGATCCTCATCAAAGAATTCGAATTCGACGCGGCCCACAATCTGATCCACTATCACGGCAAGTGCGAGCGGCTCCACGGACACACCTACAAGCTGGTGGTGAAGCTCGAAGGGACGCCGGGGCCGGAGGACATGATCTACGATTTCACCGCGCTGAAGAAACTGGTGAAGGAGGAGGTCCTGGAGGAGTTCGACCACCACTACATCAACGATTTTCTGGAACAGCCCACGGCGGAGAACATCGCGGTGTACATCTGGGACAAGCTGGAGCCTCTGGTGAGGACGGAGAACGCCCATCTGTATGAGATCGAGGTGTGGGAAACGAAGACCTCCGGCGTGATCTACAACGGTCAGTGATCGGTAAGCGGCGAAGCAAGCGGCAAGTGACGAGGGAAGAGACTCATGAAAGACGTTCAGAACGAAAAGGATACGAGAAACATTTACCTGCACCAGGTGGGGATCCGGGACCTGAAGTACCCCGTGGTCATCCGCAACGGTGAGGGAGAGACGTTCCCGGTGACGGCGAAGGTCAGCCTTTCGGTGGACCTGGAGGGAGACCAGAAGGGAACGCACATGTCCAGATTCGTGGAGGTGCTGACGAGGCACAACCAGATGGATCTGCGCACGATCCGGGAGCTGCTGGAGGAGATGCGGGAACGGCTGGAGGCCAGAAACAGCTTCTGCTGCTTCAATTTCGACTACTTTATCTGGAAGAAATCCCCGGTCACCGGCCGGGAGTCATACCTTGCTCTGGATGTGGAATACAGAGGCGCCCTGCGGGACGATGAGCTGGACTTCGAGATGACCGTCCGCACGCCGGTGACGACCCTGTGTCCCTGTTCGAAGGAGATATCCGATTACTCCGCCCACAATCAGCGGGCCATCGTTTCCATTACGATCCGCACCAATCAGTACATCTGGATCGAGGATCTGAGCAGGATCGCCGAGGAGGCATCCTCCTGTCCGGTCTACTCCCTGCTGAAGCGCCCGGACGAAAAGTACGTCACCGAGTACGCCTACGACCATCCCAAGTTCGTGGAGGACGTGGCCAGAGACGCCAAGCTCATGATCGATGAGATGGAGGAAATGGAAGGCGTGCAGAGTTATATCATCGAAGTGGAAAGTCTGGAGAGCATCCACAACCATTCGGCCTACGCCAAGGTAGAAGGCATCCGGGTCTGAGGCATCAGGGTATGAGATTAGACGAGAAAGAACTGCGAAAGGATCTGCGCCGGGTGCGGCACAGAGAAAAAGAGATACTGACAAGACGCAGGTTTGCCAGAGGGAGCAGCCTGGAGAGCGTCCTGAACAAATACGTCCCGGACTCGCTGGAAAAGACCCTGGACTCCGCGTTCCGGGAGGCGTTCCGCCTCATCTTTGACAAAGGGACGGCGGTGATCAGCAAGACCTTCAACGAGGACCGGATCCGCCAGAGCGGGGGCTCTGCGGCGGAGAGCCAGAGGCAGTGGGCTGCGGACATGATCATGACCAGCGTGGAGGGAACGGGCCTGGGACTGGTCGGCGTCGGCCTTCCGGACATTCCTATGTTCACCGGAATGCTGCTTCGCTCCATTTACCAGACCGCTGCCAGCTACGGCTATCCATACGACACGAAGACGGAGCAGGTGTTCATCCTGAAGCTGATCGAAGCTGCGCTCGCCCGGGGAAAAGAGGTGGAGGAGCTGAACAGCGAGGTGGATGCGCTGATGCGCCGGATCGATACCGAAGGGTACGACTATTACGGCAGCATGAACGGGTTCATCGAGAAGACCTCCAAGGCGCTCTCCGACGAGATGCTCTATCTGAAGTTCGTCCAGACCATCCCCGTGGTGGGCGTCGTGGGGGGACTGTCCAATCCCGTCTACCTGAACCGGGTGAAGAATTACGCCGACGTGAAGTACAGGAAGCGCCGGCTTCTGACCCGCCTGAGGAAGGCAAAGGCAGAGGCGGCTGCCCGGGAGGAAAAGGAATAGCCAGCCTTTGTATACAAAATCCCAAAAAGTTCTTGATTCGCACTCAGTCTGTATGTCATACTATAAAGACTGGTGCGATTCGCTTTTTTTGCGAACACAGCAAGCGAGAATTAGACGGAAAAGAAGGAGAGTATTATGACAGCAACACAGATTATTGCCTTGGCCATCTTCGTCGCGGTCATCGGAGTCATCGTCTCCGAGAAGCTGCATCGTGCGGCCTGTGCATTGATCGGCGCTATGCTGCTGGTGCTGATCGGAATCCTGGAACCCAAGGAAGCCCTGGGATTCATCGATTTTAACACCATCGGCGTTCTCATCGGTATGATGATGTTCGTAGCGGTGGTCAAAAATTCCGGACTGTTTGAGTATCTGGCGGTAAAATCCGCTAAGATCGCCAAGGGAGATCCATGGCGGATCATGATCGCGTTCATGATCATCACAGCGGTCCTTTCGGCGTTCCTTGACAACGTAACGACGGTACTGCTCATCGGTCCCATGACCTTCAGTATCTGCCAGAAGCTGGAGCTGAATCCGGTTCCCTTCCTGATGACGCAGATCATTTCATCCAACGTCGGTGGTACCGGCACCCTGATCGGTGACCCCCCGAACATCATGCTGGGAAGCGCGGCAGACATCAGCTTCCTGCAGTTCGTTATCTATGACGGCCCCATCGTGGTCATTACCATGGTGGCGACAGTCTTTGCCTTCAAGTTCATCTATAAGAAAGGGCTGACTGTCTCTCCGGAGAAGATGGAACTGGTCATGCAGATGAATGAGGGCGAGATGATCAAAGACCGCATCCTCTTCATCAAGAGCGTGGTCATGATCTTCCTGGTGGCCATCGCCTTCCTGCTCCACGACACACTGGAGCTGAAGACCAGCGTCATCGCTCTGTCCTGCGCGGCTCTGATGATCATGATCGGCGGACAGGACGTGGAAGAGACCGTTCACGACGTGGAATGGCCCACCATCGTATTCTTCGCCTTCCTGTTCATCGTGGTCGGCGGCCTGGAGAAGGTCGGACTGATCCACATGCTGGCGGAGACCCTGATCGAAGCCACCGGCACACACTACGTGGTTCTGATGATCGTCATCCTGTGGGTATCGGCGATCTGCTCCGCGATCCTGGACAACATCCCGTTCGTCGCAACGCTGATCCCGCTGATCCTCACCATGGAGGCAGAGGGTATCGATGTATGGCCCCTGTGGTGGGCGGTATCCATCGGTGCTTGCTTCGGCGGCAACGGAACGATCATCGGCGCATCCGCCAACGTCGTTCTGACAGGTATTGCCGGACGGAGAGGCTACCCCATCACTTTCGTACAGTTCATGAAGATCGGCGCACCCATGATGATCATGTCCATCATCCTGGCTACCGGCTATCTGCTGATCCTGTTCGGAGGCTACTGGAAATAGAATTCCGCAAAGGCTGGACTGGGGAATTGTCATTGACAATTCCCCTTTTTTGTACGATAGTAATAGATGAATAACTATTGGTCATCCTCATAGAAAAGAGAAGACAGATGATAGATGAAATTACGATCAATACACACAGCAGCATACGGGTCCAGGGCAATCACGTGATCTATTTCGACCCCTTTGAGATCGAGGAGGACCGCCACGACGCGGACGTGATCTTCATCACCCACGACCATTACGATCACTTCGATCCCATCTCCATCGAGAAGATCCTGAAGGAGGACACCATGATGGTGATCCCCAGGACGTCCTTCGATGCGTGGTCGGATTCCGGCCTGATCGTGACCCAGGTGATCCAGATGGATCCGGGCGAAAAGATCGACATGGGCGGGATGATCATCGAGACCATACCGGCCTACAATATCCTGAAGCCGTTCCATCCCAGGAAAAAGAACTGGCTGGGATACATCGTCAACTTCGAGGGGCGCAAGATCTACGTGGCGGGAGACACTGACCTGACTGACGAGGCCAGGCAGGTGCGCTGCGACATTGCCTTCGTACCGGTGGGCGGCAAGTTCACCATGAACCTGGACAAGGCGGCGGAGCTGGTCAACGAGATCCGGCCGCAGATCGCTGTTCCCACCCATTACGGCAACGTAGCGGGCAGAGAGGCAGACGGAAGAGACTTCAAGGAACTGGTCGCGGAGGGGATACGCGTTCCCCTGCTGATCCGCTTCAGTGAGGATCAGAAGTAGACGATCAGGACCGATAAAATATTAGACAGAAACGGAGAACAACACAAATGCCAATCACAGATCTACTGGTAAGAAACGCAGAACAGTATGGTGACGAGATCGCGCTGATCGAGATCAACCCGGACGCCCAGGATTCCCAGCGGCGCACGTGGAAGGAGTACTCTCTGATCGAGACCAACCCCCACGATGTGGGAAGAAAGGAAATGACCTGGAAGGACTTCGATGTACGGGCCAACCGGTTCGCCAATTTCCTGCTGACCAGAGGCATCCACAAGGGAGACAAGATCGCCATTCTGATGATGAACTGCTTGGACTGGCTGCCGGTCTACTTCGGCATCCTGAAGACCGGTGCCCTGGCGGTGCCCCTGAATTTCCGCTACACCTCCGATGAGATCAAGTACTGCCTGAAGAAGGCGGACTGCAGAGGGCTGGTTTTCGGCTCGGAATTCGTCGGACGTGTGGAGGCCATCTGCGACAGGATCCCCGATGTGGATCTGCTGCTCTATGTTGGCGAGGACTGCCCGACATTCGCGGAAAGCTATGACCAGTACATCGAGTACTGTTCGTCGAAGGCTCCGGAGATCAAGCTCACGGACGATGATTTCGGCGCCATATACTTTTCTTCGGGAACCACCGGATTTCCCAAGGCGATCCTGCACAAGCACATGAGCCTCACCCATTCCGCCAAGTGCGAGCAGAAGCACCACGGACAATCCAGGGAGGACTGCTTTTTGTGCATCCCGCCTCTGTATCATACCGGCGCGAAGATGCACTGGTTCGGCAGTCTGCTGGCGGGAAGCAAGGCGGTGATCCTCAAAGGAACGAAGCCGGAGTTCATTCTGAAGGCAGCATCCGAAGAGCACTGCACCATCGTGTGGCTGCTGGTCCCCTGGGCCCAGGATATCCTGGACGCCATCGACAGCGGCGCGGTGGACCTGAACGATTATGAGCTGGATCAGTGGAGGCTGATGCACATCGGCGCCCAGCCGGTACCCCCCAGCCTTATCCGGCGCTGGAAGAAGATCTTCCCGAATCACGATTACGATACGAACTACGGCCTGAGCGAATCCATCGGACCGGGCTGCGTGCACCTTGGCATCGAGAACATCCATAAGGTGGGCGCCATCGGCAAAGCGGGCTACGGCTGGGAGACCCGGATCGTCGGTGACGATGGCCTGGATGTGATGAAGGCAGGACAGGTTGGCGAGCTGGCAGTGAGGGGCCCCGGCGTCATGACCTGCTACTACAACGATGAGGAAGCGACGGAAGAGGTCCTGCGCAACGGATGGCTGTTCACCGGAGATATGGCGGAAATGGATGAGGACGGCTTCATCTATCTGGTGGACCGCAAGAAGGACGTCATCATTTCCGGCGGAGAGAACATCTACCCGGTCCAGATCGAAGACTTCCTGCGCAAGCACGACGACATCAAGGACGTAGCGGTGATCGGCCTTGCGGATCCCAGACTGGGAGAGATCGCGGCGGCCATCATCGAACTGAAGGAGGGCAGGGAGACCTACGAAGAGGAGATCGAGGAGTTCTGCATGGATCTGCCCAGATACAAACGGCCCCGAAAGATCATCTTCGCGGATGTCCCCAGAAACCCCACCGGCAAGATCGAAAAACCGCTCCTGCGCAAGAAGTACGCTGCGGAAGGACTGGTTGCAAAGGAGATCGAAAAGGGTTAAAATACCGATATTATTCTTTCGCGGTTTAAAGCCTGCGAGAGGTTTTGAAGCTGACACAAAGGATGGGGCAGTTCACGAACAATGGGAGAGTTGAAAAAGGGGCGCCCCCGCTGAAAGAAAGGAGCAACAACATGAAGTATGTATGCAGTCTCTGTGGATGGGAATATGACGAAGAAGCCGGTTACGCCGATGGCGGAATCGAGGCAGGAACCGCTTGGGCGGATGTACCCGAGGATTTCGAGTGCCCGCTGTGCGGAGCCGGTAAGGATCAGTTCGAAGAGGACGAATAATTCCGGCAGGACGAGATCATGAAACTGATATCCTGGAATGTTAACGGGATCCGGGCAGCCATGGGCAAAGGGTTTCTTGACTTTGCCCGTGAGCAGGATCCGGACATCCTGTGTGTGCAGGAAACGAAGATGCAGGAGGGGCAGGCTGAAGTCCCCCTGGAGGGCTATCACCAGTACTGGTGCTCCGCGGACAAGAAGGGCTACTCGGGAACCGCTGTGTTCACGAAGCAGGAACCCATCTCCGTGGAATACGGCATCGGCATCGATGAGCACGATCACGAGGGCAGGGTCATCACGGCGGAATACGATGGGTTCTACCTGGTCAACGTCTATGTGCCCAACGCCCAGAACGAGCTGAAGCGGCTGGACTACCGCATGCGTTGGGAGGATGACTTCCGCGCCTATCTGCAAAGGCTGGCCCAGTCCAAGCCGGTGATCACCTGCGGCGACTTCAACGTGGCCCACAAGGAGATCGAC
>CACXCQ010000266.1 GCA_902766185.1 uncultured Eubacteriales bacterium | reverse complement strand
TTTGATCCGGTTCAGCTGGTTGACGTTGGAGGCGCCGGGATCGAAATCGATGGCCACGATGTTGGCCCGGGGACTGAACTTGCGCATAGCTTTCATCATGCCTTTGCCCGTCACGTGGTTGGGCAGGCAGGCAAAGGGCTGCAGGCAGGCGATGTTCTCCACGCCGTGGTTGATCAGTTCCACCATTTCTCCGGTGAGCAGCCATCCTTCTCCGCACTGGTTGCCCAGGGAGACCACCTGCGAGGCCGCTTTGGCCGTCTCCTCGATGCGGGAAGGCTCGTAGAACCGCTTCGATTCCCGAAGGGCCTTGCGCATGGGCGCCCGGTAATGCTCGATGAAGCGGATGGCAGCTTTGTTGCCCATCATGGCTCCGTAGGTACCGGACAGGTGCTCGTAGTTGAACTCCTTGTTCTGCATGCCGTAGAGCAGGAAGTCCATCAGATCCAGGACCACGGCCTCTCCGCCCTCTTCCTCGATGACGCCGACGATGTCGTTGTTGGCCGTAGGATGATATTTCACCAGGATCTCGCCGACCACACCCACCTTGGGCTTGCGGATGTCCCGCAAAGGCAGGCGGTCAAAGTCGTGGACGATGCCCTGGATGTTCTTCTTGAAGTGCTTCATGTCTCCGTCCGCCACGTTCTTCTCCGCCTGGCGGTTCCAGAATTCATAGAGCTTGTTGGCGGAGTCCTTCTCCACCTCGTACGGTCTGGTGGCGTAGAGCACCCGCATGAACAGATCCCCGTAGATCACCGCCATCATACCCCGCTTGATCAGCTTCGGATCCGCCAGCTTGAATCCCGGATTGGACTCAAGACCTGCCGCGTTCACGGAAATGATGGGGATCTGGGCCATACCCAGGTCCTTCAGCGCTTTTCTGAGCAGCGAGATGTAGTTGCTGGCGCGGCACTGACCGCCGGTCTGGGACATGAAGACCGCTGTCCTGTCGGGATTGTACTCGCCGGATTTCAGGGCCGCGATGGTCTGGCCCAGGGTGACGATGGTGGGATAGCAGGCGTCGTTGTTGACGTACTTCAGTCCCTCCTCCACGGCGTTGGTGGTCACCGGAGGAAGCTGCATGGCCCGGTAGCCGCAGGAACGCATCATCTTTTCCAGGAGACGGAAGTGGATGGGCGACATCTGCGGCATCATCACCGTGTACTCTTCCTTCATCTCCTTGGTGAAGATCACGCGCTCATAGGGAGCGTTGGTGGGAACAGGCCGGATATCGTTCTTTTCCCGCTCCTGCATGGCTGCCCGCAGGGATCGCACGCGGATCCTGGCAGCGCCCAGGTTGGAACCCTCGTCGATCTTCAGCACAGTATAGAGCTTGTTGTTGTTGTGGCAGATCTCCTCCACCTGATCTGTGGTCACGGCGTCCAGGCCGCAGCCGAAGGAGTTCAGCTGGATCAGCTCGACATCGTCCCGGGTGCCGGCGAACACCGCTGCCCGGTACATCCGGGAGTGGTAGACCCACTGGTCCAGGACCCGGATAGGACGCTCCAGGCTGGCCAGATGGCACACGGAATCCTCCGTCAGCACGATCATGCCGTAGGAGTTGATGAGCTTATCCATGCCGTGGTTGATCTCGGGATCCACGTGGTAGGGACGCCCTGCCAGGACGATGGCCTTCACGTGATGCTTCGCCGCGTAATCCAGAGCCTCCTCTCCTGCCCTTTGCATATCCTCGTGGAAGAGGATGTCCTCCTGGCGGGCGGCCTCGATGGCGCGTCCGATCTCGGAAACGGTGATGCCCATAGGCTTGAACACCTTCTTCAGCTCGCGCTTCAGGGCCTTGTCGTCATCATAGGGCAGGAACGGATGCAGGAAGGTAACTCCCTCCTGTTCGATGATCTCGTCCATGTTGTTGGCGATGACCTCCGGATAGGTGGCCACGATGGGACAGTTATAATGGTTGGGCTGGCGCTCATCCTCCACCCGCTCGTAGTTGATGCTGGGATAGAAGATCAGCTTGTGGCCGTCTTTGATCAGGGATTTGATGTGGCCGTGGACCAGCTTCGCCGGATAACAGGCCGTATCCGAGGAAATGGTGTCCATGCCCATCTCGTAGATGGATTTCTTCGACATGGGCGAAAGGACCACCCGGAAGCCAAGCCGCGTGAAGAACGTGTGCCAGAACGGGTAGTTCTCGTACATGTTCAGCACTCTTGGAATGGCGATGGTTCCCCGGGTCGCTTCCTCTTCGGTCAGGCTCTCGTAGTCGAAGAGACGGTGCAGCTTGTACTGGTAGAGGTTGGGCAGATCTGTCGAAGATTCTGTCTTTCCCGCACCCTTCTCGCAGCGGTTTCCGGTGATGAGCCGGCTGCCGTCGGCAAACTTGTTGATGGTCAGCAGACAGTTGTTTTCGCACTGCCTGCAGCGGGTGGTGGATGTCTGCACGTCAAACTCCTCCAGCTCGTCCCGTTTCAGCAGAGATGAGCTGGTCCCCTCCTGCCAGTTGTCCCTGGCGATGAGCGCGCATCCGAAGGCGCCCATGAGGCCGGAGATGTCCGGACGGACCACGTCCCTTCCCAGGATCTTTTCGATGCTGCGAAGA
>CACXCQ010000265.1 GCA_902766185.1 uncultured Eubacteriales bacterium | reverse complement strand
TCAGAGTCGTCTTGCCGTGGTCAACGTGACCAATGGTTCCGATGTTGATATGCGGCTTGTTTCTTTCGAATTTCTGCTTTGCCATTGTTTTTCTCCTTAAAAATCTCAGCTGATGATTCAGCGATTATAATCTGTTACTTGTTGATGGAATCCACCAGGCTGTCAGGCAGTTTCTCGAAGTGATCGAACTGCATGACATAGACACCTCTTCCCTGGGTCCTTGAACGAAGGTCGGTAGCGTATCCGAACATCTGGGACAGAGGAACGTATCCTCTTACCGCTACGGCTCCGTTGTTCATATCGGAACCTTCGATCCTGCCCCTTCTGGAGCTGATGTCTCCGATCACATCGCCCATGTATTCCTCCGGAACCGTGACCTCCACCTTGAAGATGGGCTCCAGAAGAACGGGTTTCGCCTTTCTGGCGGCTTCCCGGAACGCCATGGACGCGGCGATCTTGAATGCCATTTCGGATGAGTCGACCTCGTGGTAGGAACCGTCGTAGAGTTCCACGCCCACATCGACCACCTGATAACCTGCCACCGGGCCGGTCTCCATCGCTTCCTTGATACCTTCCTCGATCTTCGGGATGTATTCCTTGGGGATGGCACCGCCGACGATGGAATTCTTGAATTCGAATCCCTCTCCCGGCTCTCTCGGGTAGATCTTGATCTTGACGTGACCGTACTGCCCGCGTCCGCCGGACTGCTTGGCGTACTTGTGATCCACGTCTGCCTCGGCAGTGATGGTCTCTTTGTAGGAGACCTGGGGCTTGCCCACGTTCGCCTCGACCTTGAATTCACGGAGCAGTCTGTCGACGATGATCTCCAGGTGGAGCTCACCCATGCCGGCAATGATGGTCTGTCCGGTCTCTTCATTGGTGTAGGTCTTGAATGTGGGATCCTCCTCGGCCAGCTTGGCCAGAGCGATTCCCATCTTCTCCTGACCTGCCTTTGTCTTAGGCTCGATGGCGATTTCGATTACCGGATCCGGGAATTCCATTGACTCCAGAATGATATCACGCCGTTCCTCGCAGAGCGTATCACCTGTTGTCGTAACTTTTAATCCTACTGCTGCTGCAATATCACCGGAGAATACCATATCGATATCCTCTCTCTTGTTGGCGTGCATCTGAAGAATTCTTCCGATACGTTCCTTCTTTTCCTTTGTGGAATTGTACACATAGGAACCGGATTTCAACGTTCCGGAGTAAACGCGGAAGAAGGCCAGCTTACCCACATAGGGGTCCGCCATGATCTTGAAGGCCAGGGCTGAGAAGGGGCCGTTGTCGTCCGCGGGCCGCTCTTCTTCTTTTCCTGTCTTCGGGATGATTCCCGTAATCGGCGGGATGTCCAGCGGGGACGGCATGAAATCGACGACCGCATCCAGCATCAGCTGAACGCCTTTGTTCTTGTATGCCGAACCGCAGGTCACCGGAACCAGCTTGCCGCTGATCGTTGCCGCCCGGATCACTCTGCGGATCTCCTTCTCTGTGATCTCTTCCCCTTCCAGGAATTTCATCATCAGATCGTCGTCCAGCTCGGAAACCGACTCGAGCAGCTTCTCTCTCCATTCTTCAGCTTGTTCTTTCAGTTCCTCGGGGATCTCTGCCTTCTCGTACTCCCTGCCCAGCTCATCCTTGTAGATCTCCGCCTCCATTTTGATGAGGTCGATGATCCCAACGAATGTATCTTCCTTACCGATAGGAAGCTGGATGGGGACCGCATTGGCTTTGAGCCTGTCCTTGACCATATCCACGACGCGGTAGAAATCCGCACCCATGATATCCATCTTGTTGACAAAGATCATTCTGGGTACATGGTATTTCTCCGCCTGTCTCCATACAGTCTCGGATTGAGGTTCGACGCCGCCCTTAGCGCACAGCACCGTAACGGCGCCGTCCAGAACACGAAGTGAACGCTCTACCTCAACGGTAAAGTCCACGTGTCCCGGGGTGTCGATGATATTGATCCTGGTATCCTTCCATTGGGCTGTAGTCGCAGCAGAGGTGATGGTAATACCGCGTTCCTGCTCCTGATCCATCCAGTCCATGACGGCAGCGCCTTCATGAGTCTCGCCCATCTTGTGGGTCCTGCCGGTATAGAACAGGATTCTTTCCGTTGTGGTTGTCTTTCCGGCGTCGATATGCGCCATGATGCCGATATTTCTTGTCTTTTCCAGCGGAAATGCTCTTTTTTCTGGCATTGTGTCCTCCTTTCTGCTTTTCCTAATTACTGTAACCCCTGGATTGGGCCGTGCTCCGGCAGCAACATCGCCGGGGCTGCGGCCGGGGTCCTTTCGCTTCTCCGTCTTTCACGAAGAAAGGACTCCTTACCATCTGTAGTGTGCGAAGGCCTTGTTGGCTTCCGCCATCTTGTGTGTATCTTCTTTTCTCTTTACGGACGCGCCGGTGTTGTTGGCTGCATCCAGGATTTCCTTTGCCAGTCTCTCGGACATGGTCTTCTCGCCTCTGGCTCTGGTGAACTTGGTCAGCCATCTCAGTCCCAGGGTCTGCCGTCTTTCCGGTCTGACTTCCATAGGTACCTGATAGTTGGCGCCGCCCACACGTCTCGCCTTGACTTCGAGAACAGGCATGATGTTGTTCATCGCTTTTTCGAATACTTCCAGCGGATCCTCTCCGGAGATCTCTCTCACCTGATCAAAGGCGCCGTAGACGATCTTCTGAGCAGTTCCTTTTTTGCCGTCCAGCATGATGCTGTTGATGAGCTTTGCTACAACAACACTGCCGTAGACCGGATCCGGAAGTACTTCACGCTTAGGTACATTTCCTTTTCTTGGCACTTCTCTTCCCTCCTTGAAAATAATGGTTCAGTCGGTACTCGAAAACAATATCCGGAAATTTCTTCGGCCAAAGCGCCCTCCCCTGTCGTGTGCCACACCGGGGCGGCCTCCGTCCTACTGCGCCCGGACCCCCGCCCATGCAAAGGCAGGTCCTGCCCGGCCGCACCGCACGCGGTCCCGTCATTGTCTCCGTGCGTGCCCCTATATGAATAAAGGGCACTTAATCTTTACCGATTACTACTTCTTAGGCCGCTTGGCTCCGTACTTGGATCTGGCCTGTCTTCTGTCTGCAACGCCTGCAGTATCGAGTGTTCCTCTGACGATGTGGTATCTTACACCAGGGAGGTCC
>CACXCQ010000264.1 GCA_902766185.1 uncultured Eubacteriales bacterium | reverse complement strand
CGAACACAGAAGTTAAGCTCCTTAGCGCTGATGATACTTGGAGGGCGACCTCCTGGGAAAGCAAGACGTTGCCGCTTATTTCTCTATATGGTCCTATGGTCAAGCGGTTAAGACACCGCCCTTTCACGGCGGTAACCCGGGTTCGATTCCCGGTAGGATCACCACTCGGAACTGTTGCACGAAGCCATTTGTGCGACAGTTCTTTTTTGTGCAATCGGCCGCCAGCGCCAAATCTCCCGATTGTGCAGCGACGATGGTGAAGATATTTTCCCTTGACTCGTGATTACGCACCATTTGCTTCCGAAAGGCCTTAAATCGGGCCTGTTTCGACCTCTTTTTTGAAGAAATTATTTTTCGATTCTTCGATACGCACCATTTAAAAATAATTGGTGTGTATTTGAAGCCGTGAAAAAATAATCGGCAACAAAGGACTGTGATGATCACCGCAAATGGTTTGCGTCACCAGGATATCCGGTGCTATAATGAATCCGTTGTGGAATAACGTGCGCCTACGACAAAGTGCCAGGTCGCTGAAGCTCCTGCACTTTCAGCAGGGCACGTACCAGCCGCTCACTCCGTTCGCGGGGTTACGTGCGCCTGTGGTGGAATTGGCAGACACGCTAGATTTAGGTTCTAGTGCGAGAGCGTGGGGGTTCAAGTCCCTCCAGGCGCACCAAAGAGAGAAAGACTGGAGGGGCTTGAACCCTAAGAGGGCCAAAGGCTCCGGTGGAGCCTTTGTGTCCGAGCACGTAGAGCGAGCGCAGGACGGCGGGTGCGAAGCAGCCGTAGTCCCTCCAGGCGCACCAAAGTGAATACAAGGCCTGGCACCCTCCAGGCGCACCAATATAAGAAAGCGAGTGCAGAGATGAGAGCAGTGATCCAGAAAGTCGCCCGCAGCAGCGTCACCGTCGAGGACGAGGTCCGGGGCAGCATCGGCAAGGGCCTGATGGTCCTCATCGGCGTGGAAGAAGGCGACACGGAAGAGGATGCCGCCTATATTGCGGAGAAGACGGCCAACCTGCGGATCTTCGAGGACGAAGAGGACAAGCTGAATCTGTCGGTCACCGATGTGGGCGGACAGATCCTGGCCGTGTCCCAGTTCACTTTGCTGGCCGACGCCAGGAAGGGCAGAAGACCGAGTTTTGTGCGGGCAGCCCGGCCGGAAGAGGCCAATCCACTCTATGAGCGGGTGGTGGAGATCATCCGGGAAAAAGGGATCCACGTAGAGGAAGGGGTCTTCCAGACCCACATGACGGTGGAGATCATCAACGATGGACCGGTGACCATCCTGCTGGACAGCCGCCGGAAGGACTGAGCCACATGCTGATCGACAGAGTGCGACAAACCGTCAAGACCCATGACCTGATCCAGACAGGGGATCACATCGTCCTCGGACTTTCCGGAGGACCGGATTCCACCTGTCTTTTTCATGTGCTGCGGCGCCTGGCCGGGGAGATGGACCTGACCATTCATCCGGTCCACGTGAACCACCGGTTCCGTCCCGGAGCGGCGGAGGAAGACCAGGCGTATGTGGAGGCCCTCTGCGCAAAGGCAGGGACGTCCTGTGTCACCTTCGTGGTGGACTGTCCTGCCATGGCAAAGGAACTTGACCTGACCCCCGAGGAAGCCGGCCGCAAGGCCAGATACGATGCCTTTGTCGAAACCGCAAAGACAGTGGATGCCCCCCGGGTATCCATCGCCGTGGCCCAGAACGCCGACGATCAGGCGGAGACCATCCTTCATCGGATCATCCGGGGAACGGGTCCGGATGGATTATCGGGGATCGCCTATAGGCGATACGAGGGAGAATTTCCGGTGATCCGGCCTTTGCTGGACGTGTCCCGGGAAGAGATCGAAGACTACTGCCGGGAGAACGGGCTGGACCCTGTGACCGACCACACCAATGGGGAGCCCACCTATACCCGGAATCGGATCCGGCTGGAGCTCCTTCCCGTCCTGAAGGAATACAACGAAAACATCGTCTCCGGCCTGGCCCGTCTGGCCAGGATCGCCGCCTCCGACAGAGAGTATCTGCAGGGGGAGACGGAGAAAGCCTTCGCCCGGCTGAAGGTGGAGGAAGACGCCGGCATCACCCTGGACCGGGAGGGTCTGGCGGCCTTGCCCGACACTCTTCGCCACCGGGTGGTCCTCTATGCCTTTGAGCGGATCGGCCTGGATCAGGACATCACCGAGGAGCGGCTGGATGCGGCGGACCGGATCATCGAAAAAAAGCAGGCCCCAAAGACCGTGGAGTTCCCTCACGGCTACCGGCTCACCGTTCGAAAAGGCCGGGTGGAACTGGTACATAAGTAGGGCATTCCTTTTTTCCATCGCATTTAGCTTCATCGGTCCGTTTACTGTCTTTTTCTTTTGTGGGATTTTGACCGGTCAGTAAGTCATTCGGCGTCTTCTGCGAAATGTCCCGCTTGTACCGATTTCTCACAAACATATTGCCCATTTACTGTCGAACAGTCTTGTGTTATTTTGGGCTGTCAGTAAATGAGAGCGCCCCTTCCCAGAACAAATGCTGGCAGGAAGACTTTTACTGACCATGGGATCTGAGCAAGGATAAAAAGACAGTATTATCGGTGACCTTACTGACTTTGAAGTGAGGAAGAGAAGGAAGAGGCAGTCATTATGAGAGAGGGACTGACACGGCCTCAGTTATGAGCGTGCAAAAGCAGTAAAAGGATCGATCCCTTCCGCACGTGAACCGCCCACGGTTTAGCAAGGTGCCGTTTTCGGTAAAAAACACAAAAATCCACAGGGGCAACATTGAAAATTCAGGGTCTTCATGGTAAAATAACCCTGCATTTTTGTATGAAAGACACAAAATTGGGAGGAACGATAGATTGAACAAAAGACGCCGAAGTATCACCGTATGGATCGTCATATGCGCACTGGTGTTTGGATTCGTATGGTTTTTTAATCTGGACAGTCAGCCGGAGGTAAAAGAGGTCAAGGAATCCACCATGATCGGCTACCTGAAAGCCGGCGAGGTGGAGAGCCTGGAGGTAGAAGAAACCAAGCTGACGGCTGAGCTCACCTCGGGCAAGAAGGTCTACGCCTACGTGGCCAGCGTAGTGGACCTGAACTTTATCTACGAAGAATACGTCATGCCCCAGGTCAAGGAGGGGAAACTGAAACTCAAGAGTCCGGCCCCGAAGAAGGAATCCATATGGATCAGTCTTTTGCCGACACTCATCATGGTCGGGCTCATGGTGTTCCTCTTCTGGTTCATCATGCAGCAGAGCGGAGGCGGAGGCAAGGCCATGGCCTTTGGAAAGAGCAAGGCCAAGCTTCAGAAGGACGACCAGAAAAAGATCACATTCAAGGACGTTGCCGGTTTGAAAGAAGAGAAGGAAGAGCTGCAGGAGATCGTGGACTTCCTCCGACACCCGGCCCGATTTAACAGTCTGGGCGCCCGGATCCCTAAAGGAATTCTCCTGGTAGGCCCTCCGGGAACCGGTAAGACCTACATCTCCAAGGCCACCGCCGGAGAAGCGGGCGTGCCCTTCTTCACCATCAGTGGTTCCGACTTCGTGGAGATGTTCGTCGGCGTCGGCGCCTCCCGGGTGAGAGACCTGTTCGAGCAGGCGAAGAAAAACGCCCCCTGCATCGTCTTCATCGACGAGATCGATGCCGTCGGCCGTAAGAGAGGCGCAGGCCTGGGCGGCGGTCACGACGAGCGGGAGCAGACCCTGAACCAGCTGCTGGTGGAGATGGACGGATTTGCGGAGAACGCCGGGATCATCATCCTGGCGGCCACCAACCGTCCCGACGTTTTGGACCCTGCCCTTCTGCGGCCGGGCCGGTTCGACCGCCAGATCGTCATCGGCGTTCCGGACATCCTGGGAAGAGAGGAGATCTTCCGCGTCCATTCCCGGAACAAGCCTTTGGACGAGAGCGTGGATCTGAAGGTCCTCGCCAGAAGAACCCCGGGATTCACCCCGGCGGACATCGAGAATATGCTGAACGAGGCGGCGCTGCTCGCCGCCAGGAGAAACGGCATCCAGATCCGCATGGACGAGATCGAGGAAGCCATCACCAAGGTCATCGCAGGTCCTGAGAAGAAGAGCCGCGTCATCAATGAAAAAGAGAAGAAGCTCACCGCTTTCCACGAAGCGGGACACGCGGTGGTTGCTCACTGCCTGCCCAAGACCGATCCGGTGCATCAGATCACCATCATCCCCAGAGGCATGGCCGGCGGCTTCACCATGACCCTGCCGGAGGAGGACAAGAGCTACGGTACGAAGGAGCAGATGCGGGAGCAGATCATCCACCTGCTGGGCGGCCGTGTCGCCGAGCAGCTGACCCTGGACGACATCAGCACCGGCGCCAGCAACGACATCCAGCGTGCCACGGATGTGGCCCGGGAGATGGTCACCAAGTACGGCTTCAGCGAAAAGCTCGGCCCGGTGAACTACAGCTCATCGGACGAGGTCTTCCTGGGCAAGGACTTCTCCACGCGGCAGAATTACTCTGAAGAGACGGCCAACGAGATCGACGAGGAGATCAAGGCCATCATCGAAGAAGCGTACGATGCGGCGACGGCGATCCTTGAGGAACACATGGATCAGCTGAAGGCGGTGGCGGAAGCCCTGCTGATCGTCGAGACCCTCGACAGAGATCAGTTCCTGCAGCTGATGAACGGGGAGAAGACCCCCGAGGAGCTGGGCCAGGATCTGAAGGACCACATGGAGCAGATCGCCCAGAAGAACAAGAAGGAAGCCCGCCAGGCCAAAAAGCTCCGCAAGCAGAAGGAGCAGGAGGCCAGAGAAGAGGAGGCCCGCAAAAAGCTGGACGACCTTGAGCGGGACATCGAGGAGCAGGGCCGCAACGCCCGGTTCAAGCCGAAGGTCATGACCTACGATGACGTGAACATGACGGCGAAGCCGCTGAAGAAGCGGCCGGTGAAGCGCCTCGAGCCGGAAGAGGAGGAGAACGAGAGCATCGAGAGCTCCGAGGAGACCCCGGAATCCTATCCGGATCCCTACGATATCGATGCGCTTGATGCCATGGATGAAGCGGAGAGCGAAGAGGAACTGCAAAAGCTGGACGAGCCGGCGGATGCTGCCGAAGCGGATGCTGCCGAGGCGGATGAGGCCGAGGCGACCGATGACGAGCCTGACAACGAAACTGACGACGAGCCGGCGGATGAGACAGAGAACGAGGAGACTGATCGCAAGTGAAGATAACCGTAGAAGACTGCCTGAAGCTTGAAGCGTTTCAGGACGCGAAGGTGCTGGCAGCAAAGGAATATCTGTATAACGAGGTAAGAAGTATTTCCGTGCTGGACGCGGAGACTGCCGGGGAGTGGGAATCCAATCACTCCGCCGGAAGAGGACGGGCAGAGATCCTGCTCACCAGCTTTGCCGGGACGCGCGGGGACGCCCAGGCCCAGAGTGCTTTGATCCGGAGCGTTGCATCCCATGGATGCGCGGCGCTTTGCGTGTATCCCAGGCCCCAGGCCTCCGGGAAATCCGCAGCAAAGGCTGGAAAGCCCGGAGACGAAGTGATCCGGGCTGCGGAAGAGGCTGGCCTGCCTTTGCTTCTCATGCCGGACGGGGTGGACTATGAGGACGCCATCACGGCGGTGATGGACAGGGTGCTCTACGGCGACAATTTCCGCAACAGCCTCATCAGCAACACCATCTTCCACCTGCTGAATTTTGAGAAGCACAGCAACTTCCAGTCGGCGGTGAAGGAAGCGGCCATCAACAACGATTTTCAGCTGATCCTGCTCAGCGAGGATTTCAATCCCGTGCTGACCATCGAGACCCGGCATCAGGCCACCATTCAGGACGCGATCCGGCTGGGCCGGGAGCACAACGTGGAGGGAGATTCCCAGGTCTACAAGCTTATCGATGTCAACGGCGTGCTCACCTACTGGGGCCCGGTGACCATCGGCAGCGAGAAGTACTACATGTTCATCGTGGACAACGAGGACTCCTACACGGCGGGCGAGATCACCAAGCTGGCGGAGATCATCCGGCTGGCCATGGGCATGTGGAAATACACGCCGGAGAGGGATGCCCGGTCCGAGTTCATCAAGGCGCTGATCCGGGGCAACAAGTCCCTGGCCTACACCCTCCAGGAGGAGGCCAAGATCGACGGCGGGGACATCCTTTGCTGCTTCTTCTCCAAGGGAGTCGACAAAGAGGCGGAAAGCCTGTTCTTTGCTGACTTTGAGAAGAAGACGGAGATGGAGATCCTGAAGATAACGGAGGGGGACGAGACCTACGGAATGATTCTGAACCTTTCCGAGGAGAGCGTGCGGCTGCAGCAGCAGGGCGACTGCGTGACCCTGTTCAATAAGATGAAGGAAAACCGCAGGGCGAGGATCTTTCATGTGACGGGCGTGAACAGCATCGAGGGCGCCGGTGACGCGTACAAGCTCATCAATGAGAGCTGGTCCTTCGTGCAGAACGTCTTCCCCTACAAGCGCGTGTTCACCAAATACGAGCTGTCGCTGGTTTCCAACTGCATCAACATCCAGATCCAGGGCGGCTTCGTGAAGAAGAACTACGTGGAGCTTCTCGAGCCCTTCAAGGAGACCTCCGACCACAAAGGCAGGCAGCTCCTGGACACCCTGGAGACCTTTGTGCTGGATGCCGGGATGAACAGCAGCAAGACCGCGGAGTTCATGGACATCCACACCAACACTGTCCAGTACCGCCTGAAGAAGATCAACGAGATGCTCGGCGTGGAGATCACCGGAAACCGCGTGATCCCCGGCCTGACCATGGCGTTGGCGCTGAAGCGGCTTGAGCGGGCGGTGTCGTAATGTCCCGCGGCCGGGCAGCGTTTTGGTGTCCCGCGGCCGGGCGGTGACAAAAGGTCCGGTAAAATGATAAATCCCCTGCGCCGGATCCAGGCGCAGGGTGTATAATAAAGGCAACTACTGCTACTAAGAATCGATTGAAGGAGTGCACTATGTATTTCAATTATCTGGACAAGGCAGACCCGGAAGTGGCTGCCGCAATCAAACGGGAGATCAACCGTCAGGAGACAAAAATCGAAATGATCGCTTCCGAGAACTTCGTGAACTATGAGATCATGGAAGCGGCGGGAAGCGCGCTGACCAACAAGTACGCAGAAGGCTATCCCGGCAAGCGGTATTACGGCGGATGCGAGTTCGTGGATGAGGTCGAGCAGTTGGCCATCGACAGAGCCTGCAAGCTGTTCGGCGCGGATCACGCCAACGTACAGGCGCACTCCGGAGCCAACGCCAACACGGCGGTCTACCAGGCAGTGCTGAACTATGGCGACACCGTACTGGGCATGGACCTGTCCAACGGTGGACACCTGTCCCATGGATCCCCGGTAAACATCTCCGGCAAGTCCTATAACTTCGTGGCCTACGGACTGGGCGAGGACGAGCGCATCGACTACGATGACGTCCGCGCAAAGGCGAAGGAGCACCAGCCGAAGCTGATCGTCGCCGGCGCTTCCGCATATCCCAGAGCCATCGACTTCAAACTCTTCAAGGAGATCGCGGACGAAGTCGGCGCCATCTTCATGGTGGACATGGCCCACATCGCCGGACTGGTCGCCGCAGGTCTGCACCAGAACCCGGTGCCCTACGCGGACATCGTCACCACAACGACCCACAAGACACTGCGCGGCCCCAGAGGCGGCCTGATCCTCTGCACCGAAGAATACAAGAAGGCGATCAACTCCGCCATCTTCCCGGGACTGCAGGGCGGCCCGCTGATGCACATCATCGCGGCCAAGGCCGTCTGCCTGAAGGAGGCCATGGAGCCGGAATTCAAGGCTTATCAGCAGCAGGTCATCGACAACGCCCAGGCTCTGGCAGCTGGCATGATCGGACACGATTTCGATCTGGTCTCCGGCGGCACGGATAACCACCTGAT
>CACXCQ010000263.1 GCA_902766185.1 uncultured Eubacteriales bacterium | reverse complement strand
GCGGTCATCTGTCCGTAGTTGGCGACGCCCATCTGCTCTGCGACTTCCCAGTCATCCAGGTTGTCGTACATGCCGATCATCATGGAGTTGGTGATGATGACGCGGGGAGCTTCCGGCTTGCTGGGGAACAGTCCCAGAGGATGTCCGGATTCCACGACCAGAGTCTGTTCTTCGGTCATGACCTCCAGGTATTTCTTGATCAGTCTGTACTGGAGCCAGTTCTGGCAGACCTGTCCGGTCTCGCCGTAGGTGACCAGCTCATAGGGATAGAGGGCGACTTCAAAGTCCAGGTTGTTGTCGATCATGACCTGGAAGGCCTTGCCGGCCAGGCAGTTGCCCTTGTACTCATCGATGGGTTTTCCGTAGAGTCTGCCCTGGGGTCTGTATCTGTAAGCGTAGACTCTGCCGTAGTTCTTCAGTTCTTCCATAAACTCCGGCGCCAGGGTCTCATGCAGCTCTTCCGGCACATACCGGAGGGCGTTCTTCAGGGCGATCTTCGTCTGTGCCTTCGTCAGACGGAATCCTCTGTCCGGCGCTCTGCGGATGCCTTCCTGGAATTCCGGATACTCCGGAAGTTCATTTCCCAGTTTGATGGTCATTGCGTTTGCGATGGATTTGTTATCTAACATGATTCATTCCTCCACGTATAATTATTTCAGCTTCACTACCTTCTCAACCACATCGATGATGCCGCCGTCCTTGACCATTTCGTCAAACTTGGCCAGCTCCGGCATCATGATGATATCTTCCTCGATCGGGTCGGAGACCTTGCGGATGTAATCGTATGCCGCTCTTGTCGCCGGGGCCAGGTTCTTGATGCCGTTCTGTCCCAGTTCCTCTCTGAGCCAGATCGCCTGAGCCGCGGCAAACAGTTCGATGCCGAGGACCTTCTGTGCGTTGTCCAGAACCATGGCTGCCGTTCTCGCCGCCGTGGTACCCATGGAAACGTGGTCTTCCTGGTTAGCTGAGGTGGGGATGGAGTCCACACATGCCGGATGGTCATAGACCTTGTTCTCAGAGACCATGGATGCCGCCGCGTACTGAGCGATCATGAATCCAGAGCAGACGCCGCCGTTCTTGGTCAGGAATGCCGGCAGTCCCTCGGAGATGGCCGGGTTGACCAGACGCTCGATTCTTCTCTCGGAAACGTTGGCCAGCTCGGAGATGGCGATCTTCAGGAAGTCAAAGGCCAGAGCCATGGGCTGTCCGTGGAAGTTTCCGCCGGAGATGACCTCGTCGTCCTCCGCAAAGACCAGCGGGTTATCCGTAACCGCGTTGATCTCTCTCGCCACGATGTCGCGGACGTAGCGGATCGCGTCTCTGGATGCTCCGTGGATCTGCGGTGCGCATCTCTGGGAATAGGGATCCTGCACCTTAGACTCGTGCAGCCACTTCGCATTCTCGGAACCATCCAGCAGTCTGCAGAGGTTCTCAGCTTCCTTGATCTGTCCCACCTGTCCTCTGATCTCGTGGACCTTGTGGTCATACGCCTTGCGGATGGCCTGCTGTGCCTCGCCGGTCATTGCCACAGCGATGTCCGCGATCTTCAGCAGCCTCCTGGCATCCCAAAGCACGTTGACGCCGATGGCGGTCATCATCTGGGTGCCGTTGTTCAAAGCCAGGCCTTCCTTAGCTGCCAGCTCGACCGGCTTGATGCCGGCGTCCTTCATGGCGACCTTCGCTTCTACGATCTCGCCCTTGTATTCCACCATGCCCTCGCCGATGAGTCCCAGCGCGATGCAGGACAGAGGCGCCAGGTCACCGGAGGATCCTACGGAACCCTTCTCCGGAACGATGGGGTGAATGCCCGCGTTCAGCATGTCCACCATGGTCTGCACTGTGCTGCAGCGGATACCGGAATATCCCCGGCACAGGTTGTTGCATCTGAGCAGCATGGCCGCCCGGACGTATTCTACCGGATAGGCATCGCCCATAGAACATGTGTGGCTGATAATCAGATTCTTCTGCAGCTGAGCTGTCTCTTCCGGGGAGATCGCCACGTTGGCGAATTTGCCGAAGCCTGTTGTCAGTCCGTAGATGACTGCGCCCTCGTCCAGCTTTTGCTCGACGTAGCTGCGGGCCCGGTCCATGGCCTCTCTCGCCTCACCGGCGATCATGACTTTTTCTCCCTCTCTGCACACTCGGATCACTTCTTCGATAAGCAGATCCTTTCCGTTGATAATGATAGCCATAGCTTCCTCCTTTGTTAAACGCACAAGCGTGCTTTATTTACAAAATAGTTTCGCTAAAATTACATATTAATTGTACCAAAGAACAAAAGGCATGACTATACTTTTAGCAAAATTTGGCAGCCTTCTAATGCGGTGATGCGTTAGCAGAGTGACGCACAGTCGCGAGCTTCTGTCCCAGCCCCGTTCCATCGCCCGCACCCGTCGGGCGGGTCTGTGGAAAAACCAGGCTGGCGGTGGACAGGTGATGCGCCGGCGCAGAACAGCATCAGCTGTCCACGGGCAGCCGCCGTTTATCCACACACCCGCCCGCCTTCCTATCTGCTTATCCCCATTATTCCGCCCCGATCGCGCCGCGCGGGCCGCCGGTCCCCACTTGAGACCGGTTCGGCCAGCTGAAAAGCGAGCGCGATCGGATGGCGGGCACCCGTTCGCTCCCGTCAGAGCGAACGGAGTCGCTTATCACAAGGACCAGATCAGTGTTCAGTAAAGATACGGCTTCAAAAAACCATTTCTGCGCTAAGTATGTGATGCCCCGCTCGAAGAGTAATCTGAAAAGGGAAAGTCATGGTTATGGCTGTTATAGACTGCTGTAACATTGACTTTCTCCGCTCGAACAGGTGGATCTGTGGGAGAAGTCAATGTTTTGGAAGACTATAATACGGAAAACCATGACTGCATGTTGTTGACCAGCCTTTGCATGAGGGGATAGTCAATGTTTCGCCCTCACTAAACATCTAAAACATTGACTTTTCCTTCTTTTAATGACTTGGCAAAAAAAGAACGTTGCATTCAGGGATAGAGTTTGGTATTATATGGTATATTTAGCACTAATATACAGCACTG
>CACXCQ010000262.1 GCA_902766185.1 uncultured Eubacteriales bacterium | reverse complement strand
TGAATTCTCCTTCGGAGCTCGACGCTTACCCTCAGCCTCTCCACTCAGCGAGTTGAACGCAATTTACACCACTGTCTGGACTTGACCGAAAAACCGCCTCTGCGCGCAGATCAGGTCGAGATAACGGAACGCTGAACTGGAGAGGATCTCGACTTCACTGGACTGATCAGCCTTTGCAGACAAAAAAGTCGAGATCTGCTGGATGCAAAAGCACCGGAATCTCGACATTTCCTTCAACAGTTCGTGGGGCTGATCCGAGCCGGGGATGGATGCCCCGGTTGCGCCGCACCGGCCGCACTGGCCACCGCCGGTTTGGCCCTACTGATACGGTCCTACTGATACGGTCCGACCCGTTTTCCCACCACGAAGAACCGTCCGTCGTCTGTGTGGTAGGCGCAGGTGGACAGGGTCACCAGCTGGTCGCCGTAGACCGCCGTTTCCCCGGTCTCATAGGCCGACATCGCTTTCACGTTGTCCACGTAGATATTGAAATCCTCTTCCGATTCGATCCCGGCGTACTGGTAATACTTGAAGACATCGGCATCGTCCGGATAGACCTCGGAGTAGCAGGCGGCGATGATCTGATAGACCTGGGGACCGTCATCCTTTATGGTCTCCAGGAGGAATGTCGGGTGCTCATCATAGAACTCCTTATCCCCGTACTTCACCAGATCATGGAACATGATGCCGCTGCGCATGTGATGGCCGTAGATGAGCCAGTTGGCCGTGGGCAGATCGATATCGCTGGCCGCGTCCATGAAGGGCGTGCCCGCGTCGGAGTAGTCCCGGTGAAAATCCCGGTGCAGATAGAACTCCGGATCATCTTTGGTCTGCATCACCGGATAGTCGATCTTCGTATCCTTCACCTGCAGCCAGCCGATCAGGTCCCCGTTCTCCTGGCGCAGGGCATCGAGATCCGCAAGATGCTTGCTGTCTTCTTCGCTGCCTCCGATACCCAGCTCCTTCAGTGAGCTGAACCCATTCTGGGCCTGGTGGGCCTTGAGGAAATAATCCGCCAGATAATACCCGGAACCACAGAACACCATCAGGCAGATGACCAGCAGGATCTTCGCGCCTATTCCCATTTTTTGTCTTTGCCGTCTACTCATATCTCTCCATCCCGTCAGTTCATGCCGGGCGGCCCGCCCGCACTCTCTTCAGAACACAAAAGCTGCCGCATTGGCGTACGTCAATACAGCAGCCTGCTTTTTCCGTTCGTATTACTTCAGGTCCTCCATCTCGCACAGCCTGATGCCGGCGTTGGTCAGGATATTTTCCGCCCGCTTCTGGTCGGTGGTCTTCATGGTGATGGCCGCTTCACCCTTGGCAGACTGGATGGTGGAATAGATGTATTTGACGCCTATTCCGGCATCCGCCAGCAGCTCCAGCACCTTGTGCACGGCGCCGGGCTTGTTCTCGATGGCCACGGTCAGGACCTCGCTGATGCTTGCCATGAAGCCTCTGCCGGCCAGAGCCGCCACCGCTTCCTCAGGATTCTGCACGATGCATCTGAGGATGCCGTATTCACCGGTCTCCGCAATGGTCACCGCGTTCAGATCAATACCGTTCTCGGCGAGGATCTTCGTCAGATCCGCCAGTCTTCCCGTTTCGTTCTCCAGGAAAATCGACATCTGTTTCACTGCCATTATTCGAACCTCCTCCTGTCTTCTACGCGCACAGCCTTGCCTTCGCTTCTCGGAAGCGTTCCCGCGTTCAGCAGACGCACCTTGCATCCGATCTGCAGGATATCTCTGAGGGCGTGTTCCACCCGCTTCTTCATGTTCTCGACGAACTCGATATCGTCGATGATGATGCCTTCGGCGAACTCCACCATCAATTCAATGGTATCACTATTGTGCTTCCTGTCAACCAGAATCTTGTAGTTCAGCGTCAGTTCATCGAACTTGGCGATGACGGTCTCCACCTGGGACGGGAAGACGTTGACACCCTTGACGATGAGCATGTCATCCGTTCTGCCGAAGACACGGCTCATTCTGACGGTGGTCCTGCCGCAGGGGCACTTGCCCTCCATCAGATAGCAGATGTCTCTCGTCCGGTAACGGATCATGGGCACGCCCCGCTTGTTCAGGGTGGTGAATACCAGCTCGCCGGTCTCGCCCGATGGCAGCGGCTTCAGCGTCTCCGGATCCACGATCTCCGGGTAGAACAGATCTTCCTGGATATGCATGCCGTTGTTCTCCAGGCAGCTGGTCGCTACTCCGGGGCCAGTGATCTCCGTCAGACCGTAAATATCGTGCGCCCGGATGCCCAGGCTCTTTTCGATCTTGTTCCGCATGCTCTGGGTCCAGGGCTCCGCGCCGAACAGACCCGCTCTCAGCTGCAGCTCCTCCGGTTTGATGCCCGCCTTTTCCACGGCCTCCGCGATGGTGAGCGCGTAAGAAGGCGTGCAGCAGAGTCCGTCGCTCTTCATGTCCTGCATGAACATGATCTGCCGGGCGGTGTTGCCGGTGCTCATGGGAAGTACCGTTGCGCCGATGGCCTCAGCCCCTGCATGGGCGCCCAGACCTCCGGTGAACAGACCGTATCCGTAGGCGATGTGGATCACATCATTCGCCGCCAGTCCGCACATGGTCAGCCCTCTGGCCACCGCCTCCGCCCAGTCTTCCATATCGCCCTGGGTGTACCCGATGATCTTGGGTTTTCCCGTGGTGCCCGAGGAGGACTGGATCCGGACGATGTCCTTCATGGGAGCGGCGAACAGGCCCTTGGGATAATTCACCGCCAGATCCTCCTTCGTAATGAAGGGCAGGAGAGCGATGTCCTCCAGTGTCTCGATGTCCTCCGGCTTTACTCCCGCCTTGTCCATCTTCTCCGCGTAATATGGTACGTTCTCGTACTCGTATTTCACCGTTTCCTGCAGCCGCTTCAGCTGCACCCCGCGCATGGTCTCACGATCCGCGCATTCCATTTCCTTGTTCCAAATCATACCCGTTCATTCCTTTCGTTTGTGGAAGTATAATAACGATCGACAAATTCACATTCTCACGCAAAGGCAGGCCTGCCTTTGCGCGTGATTACCGGGGCAACCGGCGGGAAGCTTCTGCGTCCTTACGCCAGCTGTCCCTTGATAAACGCGAACTTGTTCATCTCCACAAACTTTTCTTTCACATTCCCCTGGATCACCTTCATCCAGGCATCGTTGCTGAAGGGCAGCTTCCGGGAAGCCGCTCCCAGCAGGACTACGTTCACCGCCCTGCTGCTGCCGCACTCCGCGGCCACCTGCGAAGCGTCGAACGCCTTGATCTCTCCTGCCCTTGCAGCGAGAGCTTCCTCCAGGCCTTCCGGATTCTCCGCCTGCCCCAGAATGACTGGCATGGGCAGGATCTGCTGTGTATTCACGAAAAGACTGCCGCCCTTCTTCAGATAGGGCAGCCACCGATAGGCTTCCAGTTTCTCGAAAGCAAGGATGATGTCTGCCTCCCCTTTCTCGATAAGGGGTGAGCCGACCTTGCCGTCGCTGATCTTCACGTGGGTCACCACGCTGCCGCCACGCTGGGACATGCCGTGGACCTCGCTGAGCTTCACGTCATAGCCGTTGTCCAGAGCCAGGTTTCCCAGCAGCACGCTGGCCAGCAGAGTCCCCTGTCCGCCGACGCCTACGATCAGGATATTGGTATTCATTATTTGCCCTCCTTTCCTGCCGCCTCGATGGCGTCAAAGGGACAGACTCTGCCGCAGAGTCCGCAGCCCACGCACGCATCCTTGCGAATGAAGGGTCTTCCCTCCCGGATCTCGATGGCGGGGCAGCCTATCTTCATGCACTGCCGGCAGTTTTTGCACTTGTCTGTTATGGCACAGGGGGTTCCCTGCTGCTTCACGATCATGACGCAGGGGCGTCTGGAGATGATCACCGACACCTCGTCTCTGGCGGTCTCTTCCTTCACCGCCTGCTCCATTTCCTTCAGATCGAAGGGGTCCACCTCCACCACGTGCTTCACGCCGCAGGCCTGGCAGAGCTGCTTCAGATCCACCGCCGGCGCAAGCTCGCCCTTGGCGTTTTTGCCGGAGGCCGGATTCTGCTGATGGCCCGTCATGCCAGTGATCCGGTTGTCCAGAATGATCACCGTGCCTTTGGATTCGTTGTAGCACATGTTGATGAGCCCGGTGATCCCGGAATGCAGGAACGTGGAATCGCCCAGCACCGCCACTGTGTTCTCCTTGTCTCCGCAGGCCTTCTCAAAGCCGTGGGTCATGCCGATGGATGCTCCCATGCAGAGGGTGGTGTCCATGGCGGATGTGGGGGGAAGCGCAGCCAGCGTATAGCAGCCGATGTCCCCGAAGACTCTGGTCTTCAACTTGCTGAGTATGTGGAACAGAGCTCTGTGGGGGCAGCCCGCGCACAGAAGCGGCGGTCTTCCCGGAGCATCGGAGGTATCCACGGTCTCCTCCTCCACCGCAAGGCCGAAGCCCTCGCGGATCATGCGCGCGGTGTATTCACCCTGGATGGTGAACATGTCCTTGCCGCCGGCAACGGGAACGCCCCAGGAGCGGATCTGCTCTTCGATGAAAGGCTGTCCTTCTTCGATGACGTAGAGCTTCTCCACCTTCTGCGCAAACTCCTCGATCAGCTTCCTGGGCAGCGGATAAACGGTGCCCAGCTTCAGGAAGCTCGCCTCAGGCAGGGCATCCTTCGCGTATTCGTAGCAGATGCCGCTGGCCACGATCCCGATGGAGGGATCTCCCATCTGCACCTGATTGATGTCCCATCCGCAGGAGTCCTCGGCGATCTGATCCAGCCGCTTCTCCTGTGCCACGTGGAGCTTTCTGGCCATGGCCGGCATAGCCACGTACTTCATCATATTCTTCTCGTAAGGGATCAGCTGACGTTCCTCTCTCTCCCCCATTTCCACGATCCCGCGGGAATGGGAGACTCTGGTGTTGGAGCGAAGGAGCACCACCGTATCGTACTTCTCACTGATGTCATAGGCCAGCTTGATATAGTCCTTGCATTCCTGGGCGTCCGCCGGCTCCAGCACCGGAACGCCGGCCGATCTGCCGTGGAAACGGGAGTCCTGTTCGTTCTGGCTGGAGTGGCAGCCGTTATCGTCCGCCACCAGCACGACGAACCCGCCGTTTACGCCGGTGCAGGCCGCGGTATAGAACGGATCCGCCGCCACGTTCAGTCCCACGTGCTTCATGCAGCTTAAGGCTCTGGCGCCTCCAAGGGACGCGCCCATGGCCACTTCCACGCCCACCTTCTCGTTGGGTGCCCATTCCGCATGGATCTCGTCATATTTCGCGGCAGCCTCCGTCACCTCCGTGCTGGGGGTTCCGGGATACGAGGATACTACCGTGACGCCTGCTTCCCAGGCTCCCCGGGCAAAGGCTTCGTTGCCCAGCATGATCTTTTTTTCCATTTTCGCTTATCTGCCTTTCCTGTTTTCTCTTCTTATTCGCACTTCTGCAGCAGCTTCTTCCACTGTTCATCCACATACTGCTGCGTCTCTTCGATCATCCATTCATTTCCCGCCTTGAACATGTGGCGGAACCTTCCCTGCAGGGAGAGGAATTCCTCCACCGGCAGTTTCCTTCTGGGTTCATAGGTGAGCCGCCAGTCGCCGTTTTCGATCTCATAGAGCGGCCAGACGCAGGTGTCCACCGCGGCCTTGCAGATCTTCGGCAGGTCCTGGGCTTCGTAGCGCCATCCTCTAGGACAGGGGGCCAGCACGTTGAGGAAGCAGGGTCCCTCGGTGTAGATGGCCTTGCGGGCCTTCTCGTGCAGATCCCGGAAGTCGCCCAGGAACGTGGTCTGCGCGACGTAGGGAATGTTGTGGGCCGCCATGATCTCCGTCAGGTTCTTCTTGTTCTGGACCTTGCCGGGGATCTTCGATCCCGCCGGGGATGTGGTGGCGTCAGCGAACCGCGGCGTCGAGGATGCCCTCTGGATACCCGTGTTCATGTAGGCCTCGTTGTCGTAGCAGACGTAGACCATGTCGTGTCCCCGCTCCATCGCGCCGGACAGGGACTGCAAGCCGATGTCGTATGTTCCGCCGTCGCCTCCGAAGGTGATGAACTTGAAGGTGTCCTTCACCTTGCCCTTTTTCTTCAGCACGTTGTACGCCGC
>CACXCQ010000261.1 GCA_902766185.1 uncultured Eubacteriales bacterium | reverse complement strand
CCCGTCGTCTGTCGATAGTGGTGCGGCCAGCCGGACTTGAACCGGCACGGTCTCCCACACGCCCCTCAAACGTGCGCGTCTGCCTATTCCGCCATGGCCGCATAAGTTGCACTCATCATTTGAGCACTTCACCATTTTAGACGCTGCGACCTGTTTTGTCAATACACAGGTCAAGCATTTTTGTCTCCGAAGATGTCCTCCAGTATCCGGTCGAGCTGATCATGCAGGTGTTTGCGGTCCCCGGAATTGTCCGCGGAATAATCCGCCAGAGCCAGCTTTTGCTCATCGGACATCTGGTTTCTTATGCGGGCTTCCACCTCCTCCGGGCCGCAGCCATCCCGTTCCATGATCCTCTGCATGCGTATGTCGTGCTCCGCCGTCAGGACGATGACCACATCGCAAAGGCCCTGAAGATCTGCCTCAAAGAGCAGCGGAGCATCCAGGAGCGCTCCTCTGATGCTCCCCTCCTCTTCCTGGCTCGCCGCTTTTTCCCGGGCTTCCCGGATCTGCCGGCGGATCACGAGGATGATCTCCTCGAAGAGAATACTCTCCAATAGCTTCTTTTTCGCCGGATCGCCGAAAACGATGCCGGCCATGGCCGCCCGGTCCAGGGCGCCGTCTTCATCCAGCACCTTTTCCGCGAAGGCCTCCCCGATCCTTTCCAGAACGGGATTGGGGACCCCCGGCTCCTTATGCGTGAGCTGCCAGCTGATGGCGTCGGCGTCGATGTGGGCAAGCCCCTTCTGTGCGAGATATCTGGCGGCGGTGGATTTTCCCGTGCCGATCCCGCCGGTAAGCCCGATCACCGCAAATTCCAACGGCAGACGATCACTTGAGTTCATACCAGTTCTCTCCTTCGTTCAGATCCGCCTTCAGGGCCACGCTCATTTCCACAGCGGCCTCCATGTTCTCCACCAGCAGCTTCTTCACCACTTCCAGCTCCTCACGGTCCGTGTGGATAATCAGTTCGTCGTGGATCTGCAGGATCAGCCGGGACTTGAGACCTTGCTGCCGCAGGGCCTGCCACACCCGGACCATGGCGATCTTGATGATGTCCGCCGCGCTGCCCTGGATGGGTGAATTCATGGCCAGGCGCTCACCGATCTGCCGCACCATAAACTGAGAGGCCTTGATCTCGTTGATGTAGCGCTTGCGGCCGAACATGGTCTCCACGTAGCCATTCTCTTTGCAGAAGGCCACCTGTCCGTCCATGAATTCCTTTACCGCCTGGTGCTTTTCGAAATACGCTTTGATGTATTCGTCCGCTTCCTTGCGGGAAATGTTCAGGTTGCTGGACAGACCGAAGGCGCTCATGCCGTAGATCACGCCGAAATTCACTGCCTTTGCCCTGCTGCGCTCATCCGGAGTGATCTCGTCCTCCGGGACCCCCAGAACATTGGCTGCCGTAGCCCGGTGGATATCCTCCCCGTGATTGAAGGCATCGATCAAAGCCTGGTCCTGCGACATGTGAGCCAGCACCCGCAGCTCGATCTGGGAGTAGTCCGCCCCCACCAGAGTGTGGTCCTCATCGTCCGGGATGAAGGCCTTGCGCAGCTTGCGTCCCAGCTCCGTGCGGATGGGGATGTTCTGCAGGTTTGGCTCGGTGCAGCTGATCCTTCCGGTGGCGGCCACCGTCTGCATGAAATGGGCGTGGATCTTGCCGTCCTCCTCATTGATCAGCGGAATCAGACCTTCGATGTATGTGCTCCGCAGCTTGGTCAGCTGCCGGTATTCCAGAATAGCGGGAACGATGGGATGCTTGTCCTTCACCTTTTCCAGGATGTCCGCGCTGGTGGAATACCCCCGCTTCGTCTTCTTGCCGTGGGGAAGCTCGAGCTTCTCAAACAGGATGGGACCGAGCTGGGTAGGTGAATTGATGTTGAACTCCTCGCCGGCCATCTCGTGGATGGAATCCGTCAGCCGGTCGATCTCCACCGTGAGTTCTTCCCCGAAGGAAGCCAGGTACTCCCGGTCCGCCCGGAAGCCCTCCTTCTCCATGGCCGCCATCACCTGGATCAGCGGAAGCTCGATATCCGTCAGAACAGTCTCCAGCTTCTGGGCCTTGAGCTGTCTGCTCTGGATCTGGCGAAGCTCCATCACAGCCGCGGACCACCGCAGACCGTAATCCAGGTAGCTCTCCGCGGGATCCGTGAAGAGATCGATCTGGCTGCCGCCGCCCATGAAATCCTTCTCTTCTTCCACCGTTTCCTTCAGAAACTCGGTGGTCATGGCGGAGAAGCTGTAATCGCTGCGTCCCGGATCCAGAACGTACTGGGCCACCTGCGTGTCCCAGGCCACCTCAAATCCATCCGCTCCCAGGCACATGAGCATATAGATATCCTTCTTGATGTCGTGCCCGCTCACGCGCAAAGGCTGGTCCTGCAGCCACGGGATCAGCGCCTCCAGCACCGCCGGTTCGAACCAGCAGCAGGTATCGCCGCAGGTGAGGATCACGCCGTCGATGGCTGGCGTGCGCACGTGGCTGTTGTCGCCGAAGACCTTCAGCACGGCCTCCCCGCTGAAGGAAAGGCCCTCAAGGGCAGAGGGCTCCCGGATGATCACCCTGGAAAACCCGCTGGTGTCCACCGGGGCGAAGGAAAGATCCTCAGGAGCCTCTTCCTCCTCCTCTCCCGTCAGCTTCAGTTTCTTGAGGAAACGGTTGAACTCCAGCTTGCGGTAGATGGCCACCAGAGCCTGGGTATCCGTTTCCCGGATCTCCCAGCCTTTGATGTCCGTATCGATGGGCACGCTGGTGTTGATGGTGGCCAGCATTTTGCTCATGATGGCCTGCTGCCGGTTCTCGGAGATCTTCTTCTGAAGACCTGCCGGCTTGATGTCATCCGCATGGGCCAGGATCTCCTCCACGCTGCCGTACTCCTGGATGAGCTTCGTGGCCGTCTTGTCTCCCACGCCGGGGACCCCCGGGATATTGTCGGAGCTGTCTCCGGCCAGCCCTTTGTAATCGATGAACTGCAGGGGCTTGAAGCCGTATTTTTCCTCGAACGCAGCCGCGTCATAGATGTCGAATTCGGAAACGCCCTTCTTCGTGAACACCACGCGGATGGTGTCCGTGGCCAGCTGCAGCTGGTCCCTGTCACCGGTGAAGATGTAGGGCTCGAGTCCTTCCGCCTCCGCCGCCTGGGCGATGGTGCCGATGATATCGTCAGCCTCAAAGCCCTCCGTTTCTACCCGGGTTATCCCCATGGCGTCCAGGACGTCCTTGAGCAGCGGGATCTGCATAGCCAGCTCCGGCGGCATCTTCTTCCTTCCCGCCTTGTACTCGTCGTACTCCATATGCCGGAAGGTCGGCGCCTTCATGTCAAAGGCCACAGCCATGTACTCCGGTTCGTAATCCCTGCGGATCTTATCCAGCATGTTCAAAAACCCGAAGATGGCGTGGGTGTAGATCCCCTCCTTCGTCATCATGGGGTTTCGCATGGCGTAGTAGGCCCGGTTGATCAGGCTGTTTCCGTCTATGATCGCGATTCGTTTCATCTCGTTTCCTCCGCCTTAAGGCTTATCAGATCATCAGCTCGCAGACTGCGGTGGCGAAGGCCACCGGATCCTCCGGATGGAGCCCTTCGATGAGCAGAGCCTCATCGTAAAGGATCGACGCGTAGGTCTTCACCTTCTCCTTGTCCGTCTGATAGAGGGCCTGCAGAGTGTCCACGATCTTGTGGTTGGCGTTGATCTCCAGCACGCGCTCCGCCTTCACCTTCTCGTCCATCGGCATGGCGTTCAGGACCTTTTCCATCTCGATGGACAGACCTCCCCTTGCGGTGAGGCACACGGGATGGGATTTCAGGCGCTGGGTCAGCTTCACATCCGTCACCTTGCCCTCCAGGCAGTCCTTCATGTAGGCCAGAAGATCCTTCGTGTCCTCTTCCTTCTTCTTCGCTGCTTCCTTCTCCTCGTCGGTCTCCTCGATCTCCAGATCGTCGGCGGACACGGACTTGAACTCCTTGCCGTCGAATTCGCGGAGCATCTGGATGGCGAACTCGTCAACGTCGTCCGTCATGTAGAGGATCTCATAGCCCTTGTCCTTGAGCACTTCGGTCTGGGGCATCTTGTCGATCTTCTCGACGCTTTCCCCCACCGCGTAATAGATGTATTTCTGCTCCTCCTTCATCCGGGAGACGTACTCCGCCAAAGTGGCCATGCGGCTTTCGTCCTCTTCTTCAGGCTCCCGGCTGGAGTAGTAGATCAGCAGATCCTGGAGCTTGTCCTTGTTCATGCCGAAGCCTTCGTAGACACCGTACTTCAGCTGCAGACCGAAGTTTTTGAAGAAGGCGGCGTAGCTTTCCCTGTCTTTGTTCAGCAGTTCCAGCAGCTCAGATCTGATCTTCTTTTCCAGCCTTTGGGCGATGGCCTTCAGCTGGCGGTCGTGCTGGAGCATTTCCCGGGAGATGTTCAGCGAAAGGTCCTGGGAATCCACGAGTCCCCGGACGAAGCTGAAATAGTCCGGAAGCAGATCCGGGCACCTGTCCATGATCATCACACCGGAGGAATAGAGCTGCAGCCCCTTCTCAAAATCCTTTGAGTAGTAGTTGTAGGGAGCCTGCCCCGGAATGAACAGCAGCGCCGTATAGCTGATCACACCCTCTACGTTGGTGTGGATCACCTTCACCGGATCCGTCATGTCGTAATACTTTTCTTTGTAGAACTGATTGTAATCCTCGTCGGTCAGACTGCTTTTCTGCTTCTTCCACAGGGGTACCATGGAGTTGAGGGTCTCCAGCTCGTAATAAGTCTCGTACTGGGGCGCAGCGTTCTGGTCCGCCCCCTCGTCGACGACCGCCTCCGGATCTTCCACCGGACGGGATCTCTCCACCATCATCTGGATGGGGTAACGGATGTAATCCGAATACTTGCGGATCAGCGTGCGGATCCGGTATTCCTCCAGAAACTCGGTATACCGCTCGTCATCGGTATCCGCCTTGATGACCAGCGTGATCTCGGTCCCGTGGCCGTCCTTCTGCGCTTCCTTCATGGTATAGCCGTCAGCGCCCGTAGACTCCCACTGCCACGCCTCGTCGGCGCCGAATGCCCGGGATACCACCGTCACCTTGTCGCTCACCATGAACGCGGAGTAGAATCCCACACCGAACTGGCCGATGATATCGATATCGTCGCCTGTGCCGCTCTTCGTGTCGGCCTGTTCCATGGCGGCTTTGAAGTCCAGGCTGCCGGATCTGGCGATGGTGCCCAGGTTCTTCTCCATTTCCTCCTTCGTCATGCCTATGCCGTTATCGGTGATGGTCAGGGTCCTTCCTTCTCTGTCCGCGTCGATGCGAATGCTGAAATCCTCCCGGTTCATGCCGGATAATCCATCGGCAAGGCTGCGGTAATAGAGCTTGTCGATGGCGTCGCTGGCGTTGGAGATCAGCTCCCGGAGAAATATCTCCTTGTGGGTGTAGATGGAGTTGATCATCAGGTCAAGCAGCCTCTTGGATTCCGCCTTGAATTGTTTTTTTGCCATTGTGTATCAGTCCTTCTTTCTTATGAAATATTGGCAAAAATCCCGCTTGACCACGGGATTTTGTCGTAAGCTATTAAAGATAAACCGAAGTGCCGGGTCGGGTGATAATTCACGCCCTATCGAATGATAGGTGGGTCGCCTGCCGCGGCCGTCTGTCTTCCGCCCTCACGCGGCCTGACATCCTTCCGCTGGGACGCGGCATCCCTGGAATGTTATGTAGGTTGAATTATACTTCCCCTTATCGAACACCTCAGTCATATCGTCCGGCAGATCAGCCGATATCCTCCAGATCCACGCTGCAGTTATGGTGAACCTTCTGCACGTCGTCGTTCTCTTCCAGGATATCGATCATTTTCTTCAGCGCCTTCAGGTCGCCGGGAGTCTTGGGCGCGGCTTCCATGGAGGGCACGAATTCGATCTCGGATTCCACGAATTCATAACCCGCCTCAGTAAGCGCTCCGTGCACATCGTTGAATACTCCGGGCTCGGTGAGGATCTCATAACTGTCCTCGTTGGTGATCATGTCGTCCGCGCCGGCTTCCAGCGCAGCTTCCATGAGCTCGTCCTCATCGATCTCATCCGTCTTCTCGATGAGGAATACTCCCTTGCGGGAGAACATATAGGATACGCAGCCCTGGGATCCCAGGTTTCCGCCGTGCTTGTCAAAGGTGGATCTCACCGCGGCGGTGGTCCTGTTCTTGTTGTCCGTCAGCGCTTCTACGATGACGGCAACGCCGCCCACGCCGTATCCTTCAAACATCAGCTCTTCGTAGCTCTCGCCGCCCAGCTCGCCGGTACCTTTCTTGATGGCCCGCTTGATGTTCTCGTTGGGCATGCCGATGGCTTTGGCCTTCTCGATGGCCACTCTCAGGGTCGAATTGTAATCCGGGTCCCCGCCTGCCTTTGCGGCTACGATGATCTGTCTTCCATACTTCGTAAACATGGCTGCGCGCTTGGAATCCTGCGCCGCCTTACGTCCTGCAATCGTTCCATGTCTTCCCATGAAGACACCTCCCTCTTCATTATTTTTTACGACTTCAGTATACACCAGTAAGCAGAGGATTTCAACTGGTTATCCGCACGATCAGCCGCCATCCTCCACGGCGTCCTTCATCAGCATGGTGGACAGCCAGACGCCGACCAGAGTGACCGCCAGTCCCACCACGGTATACCAGCCCCACAGATCCCCCATGAAGATGATGCCCGCAGCCACGCCGATGATGGTGGAGAGGCTCCCCACGATGTTGTTGGCCAGGGCGGCGTCCACGTACTGCAACAGCCGGTTGAAGCAGAAGTACGAACCAAAGGCGCAGAATATGCTGAGGAACAGCAGATGACCGGTGAGCACGCCGCTGCTGAATGGCACGGTGAACGTGTCGATCCCATGGCCCCTGACCAGGGCGATAATGTTGAACAGGATGGCTCCCTCGAAGGCCATGACCGCCGTGATGGACGCGGCATCGAATTCCTCGGAGGCTCTCCTGCTGCTGAGGCTGTACATGCTGGCGGCGATGACCCCGAAGGTCATGCAGATCATGCCCGCCTTCGTGCCGCCCAGAGCAAAGGCAGGCGAAAGGAATGTGGCGATGACCACGCCGATGAAGGTGATGGCAAGGCTGGCCACCTGCTTCAGACTGGCCTTGTTGCGAAAGAAAAGGATCCCCAGGATGAGCGTCATGCTGGGGATGGATGCGACAAAAATAGCGCTGGTGGAGGCAGAGGTCATCTTGATGCCGTAGGCCTCCAGGATGGAATACGCACAGGGCTCGAACAGACCGGTAAGCAGCAGAAAGGCTGTGTTCCTGCCTTTACGCAGATCGATCCTGATCCGTCCGGTCAGGACGGGCACGAGAAGGATCAGCGCGGTGATGCTCCACCTGGCGGCCAGCACCTGGATCGGTGCCATGGCCTTCAGCAGTATGGCAAGGGAAATAAAAGCCAGTCCCCAGCCGATGGAGATCATGGCGATGAGGAATATGGTGAGCATCATGTTGTTCTGTCCGTTACGCATCCCGTTTTTCTTCTGCCAGATTCTTGTGTGCTGTGGTCATCATGAGTTTGATCCGGTTGAGCTGATTGACGTGGGATGCTCCCGGGTCGAAATCGATGGCAACGATGTTCGCCTTGGGGCTGAACTTGCGCATGGCCTTCATCATGCCCTTGCCGGTGACGTGGTTGGGCAGGCAGGCGAAGGGCTGCAGGCAGGCGATGTTCTCCACGCCGTGGTTGATCAGTTCCACCATTTCTCCGGTGAGCAGCCAT
>CACXCQ010000260.1 GCA_902766185.1 uncultured Eubacteriales bacterium | reverse complement strand
TCTCGCTTCGGCATGTTGATGGCTTTGCCGTCCCGGATGATCCGGATGATGGTGACCCGAAAGGCCGGGTCGTTGGCAAAGTCGAAGATCGTCTTTCGCTCGTCGGTGTCGATGACCCGGAATTCCGCGATGAACAGGGATTCGTTAAGCCAGTGATAGTCCCCCTTCTTTCCCCTCTCCTTCTTCTGTCTGGCCAGCACGTGCTCCGAGAAATTGGCCGCGAACCGCATCTCCATATCGATGGTGACGCCGGTGATCCAGTCGGAACGGATCACCAGGATGACGGGAACGAAGGAGAACAGCACCAGCAGCGGGAATGGAATGCTGAACACTTCCCGCAGCACCAGCGCGATGAAGCAGCCGGGGATCAGCACCCGCACGGCACGCAGGGTGACCAGAGGCAGGTGATTGGCCCGGTGCTTGGTCCACAGTTTGACGAACAGGCCGGTGTCCACTCCGTGCATGAAGTTGATGAAGGGGATCATGACGAGGATCGTCACCCCGGCCGTTACTGCCTTTGCGGCAAGAATCGAATCGAAGTAATCGTGGAGCAGCGGCTCCAGCTCCCGGGTTCCGGCAAAGTAGATGATGAACATGAACAGGGAGCAGACCAGCGTGCGCAGCGCCACCTTCCTGGTGTAGGCGAACCAGTCTTCGTCCATGGAGAACCGGCTCTGCTCCTCCGAGGTGTTTCTGCGCAAAAACTGGCGCAGTTTTCTGGGGAGATGCCGGTCATAGAATGCGTATTCCTTCTCCGCGGCCTTGATGAACAGAGGCGTGAAGAAGGCGGTGATGACGGAGACGCACACGATGATGGGATACAGATGCCGGCTGATGACGCCCAGACTCATGCCCAGGGTGGCAACGATGAATGAGAACTCGCCGATCTGCACCATACTGGAGCCTCCCCGTACCGCGGTGTACAGGGTCTGCCCGGACAGGAGGATGCCGATGGTGGCGAAGAGCTTCTGTCCGAGAATGGTCACCGCGCTGATGATCAGGATGGGAACGATGTATTCCACCAGCAGCTCAGGCTGGATCAGCATGCCCACCGTGACGAAAAAGATGGCTCCGAAGAGGTCTTTGATGGGGAGGGTCAGACGCTCGATGGTCTCCCCCTTCACCGTTCCCGCCAGGATCGAACCCGCGAGGAATGCGCCCAGGGCCGAGGAAAAACCGATGGCGTTGGCGATCACCACCATCAGCAGGCACAGCGCCAGGGAAAACACCACCAGCAGTTCATCGTTCAGCAGGCCGGATATTCTTTTCAGAATGGATGGGATGACGTAGATGCCGATGAGCAGCCAGATGGCCAGATAGACCAGAAGTATCCCGATCTGCTCGGCCAGCTCGATTCCGGAAACACTCTGCCCCTTGGAGATCGTGGAAAGGATCACCAGCATGAAGATCCCGGCCACGTCTTCGATGACCAGCGCGCCCAGCACCATCTGGGCGAAGTTCTTTTCTTTCAGGTCGTACTCCTCGAAGGCTTTCATGATGATCATGGTGGAGGACATGGACAGCATCCCTCCGAGGAATATGCAGTCCATCTTGGCCCAGCCCAGCAGGTGCCCGACGCCGGTGCCGATGAACAGCATGGCCACCATCACCGTGATGGCGATGGTGAAAGCGCTGCCTCCTACCGTGGCGATCTTTCGGAAGCTGAATTCGAGCCCGAGCCCGAACATCAGAAATACCACGCCGATCTCGCCCCACACCTCGATATCCGTCTGTTCCACGATGGTGGGCAGATAACTGAAGTTCGGACTGATCAAAAAGCCCGCGACAATATAGCCCAGCACCACCGGCTGTTTCAGCTTGCGGAATATCAAGGTGACGATGCTCGCAACGACCAGGATCAGGGCAAGGTCGGCGATAAGGCTGTCTAAATGCACGGGTAATCCTTTCGCGTGAGAGTTTTTCTTAATTATAGCATAGTTCCGCCAGACGATGTATATCTTTGCCGAATTGGCCTTCCAGCAGGAGGTCTGGGGACAGCCCCTGCCGGCGGGCGATATGGATCTGCCGGGAACTCGCCTGGTCGGTGCCGGTCTGCTGGTTGCAGACCCGGATCAGCCGGCTTTCTTCACTGCCGCTCTCCACGGCGTCCGCCTGTCCGTACCCGCTGCAGCTTCGCAGAAACGCCCGGTACCGCGCTTCTCTTTCCGGCTGCTCCCTGCCGGACACCAGCAGGATCCGGTCCGCGCATGCCAGAGCCTCCCGGACCTGCTCTCCTGTGCCGCAGCCAGCGTCGATGATGATCACCTCGAAGCCGCTGCACATCAGCGCTCCCAGAAGCCCGCGCAGTTCCTCCGGTCTGGCCGTGCTCAACGGGTTGCAGCCGCCGGAGGGGCTGAAGGCGGACACGCCCCAGCTGTCCCGGATCAGGTATTCCTCCAGAAACGGCATCTGCTCAGGGCTGTCTTCGCCGCGGCTGTCCCGGCGGTCCTTCATCAGATGGTACAGGTACTCCCCCGCGTTTTTCATGCCCTGCGGATCCGGCATGAACTGATCCACGGACTCGACCCCCTCCAGCGACAGATACAGCACCTTTCTGCCGTAGAACCGGGCGAGCTCCTGGGCCAGGGCCATGGAGAGCGTGGTGCATCCGCTTCCGCCCTGCCAGGAGGAAACGGCGAACACATCCACCCGGTCCGGCCTGACGGCCGGCGGTCTCCTGCCGGTCAGCTGCTCGTAGATGTTGAACACGGCGGCGACCAAAGCCTGGGAAGGACTGTATTTATAGATGATGAAACCGGGCTCATCCCCCTGAGCGCCTGCGGCCGGCGCCTTCTGGTCCGCTGGCAGCCTTCGGTCCGCCAGGGACTTCCGGTCGGACAGCCACACCAGATTGCCGCCGTAGATCCCGGTGAGATCCTCCCCGTCCCAGAGCACCAGATCGAAGGCCTTGCGGAAGCGTATCCCTTCCCTCTCCCACCGGAGGCAGAACTTCTCGCAGTCATAGATCGACAGATCGAAGCTCCGGTTGCCGATGAGCAGCGCCTCC
>CACXCQ010000259.1 GCA_902766185.1 uncultured Eubacteriales bacterium | reverse complement strand
CAGGGCCGCCCCACCGTAGGCGACGAAGTCCATGACGGTGACGGAGTTGAGCTGCATGGTCAGCACCGCCATGGTGACTTTTCGAAAATGCTCGGATTCCCGGTTCATTTCGATGCTCTTATATTCATCCGCCTGATAGGTCTTTAAGGTCGTCATGCCCTGCAGATTTTCCAAAAACGTGCTGCCCAGCTTGGTATACTGTCCCCAGTATTTCGACAGGATCTTCTTGGCGATCTTCTGCACCATTATGATGGCGCCGGGGATCAGCGGCACGCAAATCAAAAGCACCGCCGCGACCTTCCAGCTCCCGCCGAAGCCGAAGAGGAAGAACAGCGCAATCGGCGCCATGAACGCGTAGAAAAACTGCGGCACATACTGTCCGAAGTAGCTTTCCAGCTGGTCCACGCCCTCCACACTCTCCTGCACCAGCTCCGCCGTGGCGACGTGCTCACGGTAGGCCGTGCCGAGGCGAAGGAGCTTCGCGTAGATCTTCTCACGCATCACGCGCTTGACCGTGCGGGATGCAAGATAGCTCATCCTTGTTGCGCAGCGTGTTGTAAAGAAGCGCGAAAACACGGTCGCGCTGACGATGAGAATGGGGATAACGAGCTCGTTGAGTCCCCATGTCTTTTCATACAGATTCTGCACCGAAACGGCGATGGTGACGATCATCACCGCGTTGCAGCACATCTCCAGAAATTGCAGGAGGATGTTCCCGATGATGTATTTTTTGCTTTCGGGACACATCTGCATCAATCGCTTGTCAAACATACCGGTTTCCTTTCTTGCCAATCCTGCGGCGCACGCAGCGGCATCACTTTTTTCCTGTGACTGTATAAATAAAGCCCTTGATCTGCCGTGAGTCCGTAATCGTAAACCCCGCATTCCTCATCATCTTCTCAATGCCCTTACGGTCTGTGGTATGGCAATCGCCGCTCTTCATCAGTTTAAAAAGAATGTGATTGTCGATCCATGCGCCAAGGCCGCCGACGCCTGTATCGGAAAGAATGTATAGGCCGCCGGGCTTTAGAACCCGCAGCGCCTCCTGCATGGCTTCCTCCGGATAAGGATAGTGATGAAAGCTCTGGGAGCAGGTGACGATATCGAAGGTCTCATCCGGATACGGAAGTTTGTCCGCAGAACCCGTACGGAACTCTGCGCCTTTTATCGTCTTCTCGTTCGCCACGCGGATCATCTCGTCTGACAGATCCACGCCGCAGTATTTCGCGGCTTTTTGTCTGGTAAGAATGTCGATCAGAAACCCTGTCCCGCAGCCTACGTCCAGCAAGGATTCATAGGGAAGATCTTTGATCTGCTCCGCAATATCACGGCAGCTGATTTTTCCGTTTTGCGAGTAGTAATAAGTGTCACGCTGGTCATATTCAGCAGCCTGCCTGTCAAAATGCTTCTTGGATAATGCCTCGTAATCTTTCAAATTGCTCACTCCTCATCGTGTTCTGTCACGTCTTTCAACGGTGTTTGCCGCGTTTGTATTAGGCCTATCTAACCAGTACGCAAAATGAAACGCCCCCACACAGCCGTCCATCTTTGACGCCCTGTAGGACGGGCGAGAACACTCGTTAGAAAACACTTACTATTATACGACACAATCCCGAATTATTCAAGGAGGCGTTCCTGCCAAAACACTTCGAAACCGAGCGATACTTCCGTTCGTGGTTGAAGCAGCCGGACTGCGCGGGAAAAGGGGCTGGATACACATCGAGCGTATTACGGAGTCGGCCGTTTGGGTACAAGTTCCCGGTATTCGGCCTCATAATCCTTGCCCTATATGCGAATTCCCCGATAGATTCCGTTTGTACAGAATCTATCGGGGAGCCTTCCGGTTATTTCTTCATCCAGCCCGCGCCGGCGTTCCAGGCCCTGCCCACCTTCTCGCCGGTGGTATAGTAGCTGTTCTGGAACTGGTCGAACGTCAGGGCGTGGAGCTTGGCCGGGTCCACCTTGTTCTTCTCAGACAGGACGGCCTCCTCGGCCTTCACGTTGACGATTTTGCCCACAATGCCGGAGACGTGCTCGGTATCCACGAACTCCAGCAGCTCGCATTCCATGACCACCGGGAACTCCTCGATGATGGGTGCGTGTACCTTGTCGCTCTTTACGGCGTGGTAGCCGGTGCGCTCGAACTTGTCATCGATCTTGTTGCCGGAGGCGATGCCGAAGAAGTCGGCTACGTCCATGTGGGCCTCGTCCGCCAGCGCCACAGTGAAGGCGCGGCTGGCCTTGATGTTGAGCCAGGTTTTCTTGCCTTCGCCAATGAACAGGATGATCTTGTCCATGTCGCAGATCTGCCCCCAGGCCACGTTCATCACGTTGACCTTCTCGTTTTCATCGTAGGCCGCCACCATCAGCACGGGCATGGGGTATACGGCCTGCACAACACCTAAATCTTTCTTCATCTTGTTTCATCCTTTCCAATAATAGTTTATTGTGATTCTGTTTCCACGATCTCCCCCACGAACATCCAGTGGGGCTCCCAACTCTTGTAGATGCCGCCGTCAATCACATCCGCCAGCCCGTCCCGCTGGAAGGGTCCCTCGTACAGCTTCCTGCACAGGAAGGTCAGCTCTGCCTGCCGGAAGGTCACGCTGTCCCCGATGGACTTGGGAGTCAGGCTGGTCTTTGCCACCTTGTCCTCGTCCCGGCCGGAATGAGATCCCAGATAGCCCAGGTCCTTCCGGTATTCCCGGGGGAAGAAGCTGACGGTGAAGGTCTCCGTCTTCCGCAGATACTCCCAGGTATAGCGGTCCGGGTGGATATAGATGGTCACAATGGACCGTCCCCGGTTCGGTCCGCCCCAGATGGTGCCCAGCGAGCCCCAGGCGATGGTGCAGGTGTTGTAGTCCTCCAACGTGCCTGCCGTGGCAAGAGCCCATTGGTTGTTGAACATGTCGAACACCGGGTAGTTCTTCGCTTCAAACTCTTTCATGGCGCCGGCCTCACTTGGACAGGTCCGCGCTGTGGTTGTGGAACAGCTTGGAAACAATCTTCCAGCCCTCGGGCGTGCGGACCAGAGACATATAATCTGTGTAGGCCATGCCCTTCCAGGTCTCGCCCACTTGAGCCACGGCAATGCCGTCGGTGATGCTCAGTACGTTGACGTAGCTCATGGGATGCGCGTCGTCATCGGGACCCATCCGGTCGATGGCGTCAAAGAACCACTGGATTGCGTGGCTGTGGGCGTCGGTGTCCGCCCCGTCCCAGTAGAGTACGGCGTCCTTGTGAAAGCAGAGCTTCAGAATCGACGAATCCCCCTTGCTGCTGCCCTCCAGATACTTGGCAAGGACTGCCTTGATGTCCTGTACGTCCTGAAAATGGTCCATATTGCGGCCTCCTTCTATGAGATTAGTGCTATGATAGCAGAAAAGCTGGAAAACGGCAACGCCGGGAATCGTGCTGCCCGCTGCCGGGCAGCCCCAGGCCCAATCACTGGATGGTGTTGGAGTTCTGGTTGCAGGTCTTGCAGTCGTGGCAGAAGCCGAGATTCATAAACGAAGTGTCAAACCGGGTGACGGTATGTCCTTTGGCGGTGGCGGCGTCGATAAACGCCTGGGTCATGGCGAAGCTGTTGCCCTTTTTCCGGGGGCTGCCTGTGATCACAACGATGTTCTTTCCCATAATCAAATGCTCCTTATCTGTTTATGCGGGTTGACATTTCTTCCGAAATCAATTATCTTTATAGCACAGAAAAACGATTTTGGAAAGTACGCACATTTTGGTTATATACTATCTTATAGGAGAGTGTAAAATATGTCACAGCGCTGCATTGCCAACGAGCGGCTGGACGCCACCGGCTTCAGCTATACGCTGTCCCTGATCGGCGGGAAGTATAAGAGCACCATTCTCTACACCCT
>CACXCQ010000258.1 GCA_902766185.1 uncultured Eubacteriales bacterium | reverse complement strand
CCGGCTCGGCGAAGATCGGCTCGTCACTTCCGGGCTGCGACCTGACCGGTCCGCCGGAAGCCGCAGCCGCCGCTGTCGTCGCCGTCGTCGCTGTCGTCGCAGTCGCCGCTGTCGTCGCGGGGATATCCTCCACCGGGAGAAGCCCCTCCTTCGGCGCGGGGACCGTCTTCGACGCGCGCTGCATGTACGGGAGGATCTGCTGCATTTCCGCCGCCGGGTAGGGCAGCGCAAAACTCCTGCCTTTGTATTCGAACACAAAGGCAGGAGAGTCCCCTCCGCGATGCCGTATATTGTTCATCTCCTCATACCAGATGACCGTGCTGTTGACCGTCATCCGATCATCGTAGAAACAGTACCTCTTGCCGTTGCATTCTGTCTGATACATTTCATCGACCTCCCCGCACTTCTCTCGCTTACGCAGTACATTGTACCATATTTATCCTCGCCCTCGCATTACCTATTGACGGACCTTTTGTTTGCCGGCGAACACCCTTCCCCGCAGTCGGCACGATAGTTGATAAAACAGGGCAAATTTGTCCCTGTCGGCGGCCGGCCGTTTCTTGACAGAAAACCTGATTTGCTGATAAAATAATTGTCAGAATTTATGAAATTCTAATCAAGCAAGCAAAACGTTATTACCAAAATCAACAATCAATACGGAGGAAAAAATGAATCTCAAAAAGATGACGCTGGAGATCAACGGCGCCGATCGTACTTTTATTTGCGATCCCGCCAAGGATACTCTGGCAGATGTGCTGCGTCGAATCGGTCTGACTGGCACGAAGATCGGCTGCGGCATGGGCGCCTGCGGCGCCTGTTCCGTCATTCTTGACGGCAAGGTCACCCGCTCCTGCATGAAGAAAATGTCCAAGATGGAGGAGTACAGCAAGGTGATCACCGTTGAAGGCATCGGTACTGTGATGCATCCTCATCCCCTTCAGTCTATGTGGGTAGCCATGGGCGCCGTTCAGTGCGGATTCTGCGTGCCTGGTTTTATCGTATCGGCTTACCAGCTTTTGCAGGAGAATCCGGATCCCACCAGAGAAGAAGTCAGAGACTGGTTCCAGAAGAACCGGAATGTCTGCCGCTGCACCGGCTACAAGCAGATCGTGGACGCGGTCATGGCGGCTGCGGCGATCATGCGCGGCGAGAAGACTGTCGAAGACTTCCGGTATGACTGGAAAAAGGACATCGGCAACTTCTACGGCAAACCTCTGGAAAGACCCAACGCCCTGCCCAAGGCCTGCGGCGTAACGGACTTCGGTGATGATGTGGAACTGCACATGCCGCCGGAGACCCTGAAGGTCGAGATGGTCATGCCCAGGATCGCGCACCACGCGAAGATCAAGAACATCGACTACAGCGAAGCGGAGAAGATGCCCGGCGTGGTGAAGGTCATCACGGCGAAGGACGTCAAGGAACTCGGCTGCAAGAACCACTTCATGGCGTTTGGATTCTCCGAGAGAACCGTCGAGCTGCAGGAGCACCACCACGTTCTGGCCGAGGATGAGATCAGCTGGTACGGCGACGTCGTCGCGCTGGTGGTCGCCGACACGAGAAACCACGCAAAGGACGCTGCGGACAAGGTCAAGGTCGAGATCGAGCCGCTGGATGAGTACATGAACTTCCTGGAAGCGGTCGCTCCGGACGCCAAGCAGCTGTTCGACTGGATGCCGGACACCTACGCGCCCAACACCTACTGCCACCTGCCGGTGCTGAAGGGTGATGACGAGAAGGTTCCCGAGCTCATCGAGAACGCGCCTTTCTCCGTAGAAGGCTCCTTCTACTCCTCCAGAGAGCCCCACATGTCCATCGAAGGCGATGTGGCGCAGACCTACTACGATGAAGACAACAAGCTGTGCGTACACTGCAAGACCATGACCCTCTACTGGGATAAGGATGAAATGGCCAACGCTCTGGGGCTGGACGCGGAAGAAGATATCCGCCTCATCGAGAACCCCACCGGCGGCAGCTTCGGCTGGGCCATGAACGCCCACAACTGGACCCTCTGCGCGTACGCGACCATGGTCACGAAGATGCCTTGCTCCCTGTCCATGGATTACAAGCAGTTCATGGCGGTCACCGGCAAGCGTTCCCCGTCCTACTGGAACGCGCGTCTTGCCTGTGACGAGAACGGCAAGTTTATCGCTGGCGAATGGGACGGCGGACTGGATGCCGGCTGCTTCGCTGACTTCGGCGATGACAAGCTGACCAAGTTCTCCCGGTTCATGTTCTATCCCTACTACGTGCCCAATGCAGTCGGCATGAACAGAGCGGCTCTTTCCAGCCACATCTGGACCACGGCCTACAGAGGCTACGGCGCGCCGCAGGCTTACACCTGCTCCGAGGCTATCGTCGACATGCTGGCCGAAAAGGCAGGAATCGATCCCTTCGATTTCCGCTACATCAACATCGCCAGAACTCCGGAAGAGACCAACATCAACCAGCTGCCCTATCTCCACTATCCCATGGAGGAGATGATGGACAAGCTGAAACCCATCTATGACGAAAAGAAAGCGGAAGTCGAAGCCTGGAACAAGGATCACGAAGACATCAAGAAGGGCGTCGGAATCGCATGGGGCGGCTACAACGTCGGCCTGGGCGGCATCGATGAAGCCCACGTTGCCATCGAGCTGATGCCGGACGGCACATTCCGCAAGTATGACACCTGGCAGGATCAGGGCCAGGGCGGTGACCAGGGTTCACTGATTTGTACACTGGAAGCGCTGAAGCCGTACTTCCCGAATATCACGCCGGGCGACATCAAGCTCGTTCAGGACGACTCCAAGTACTGTCCGAACACCGGCGAGTCCGCAGGTTCCAGAT
>CACXCQ010000257.1 GCA_902766185.1 uncultured Eubacteriales bacterium | reverse complement strand
GATCCGAAGGACATTTCCGAGAATAAGGTCATGGCCATGCTGGTGTATCTCATGGGCTGGGTCGGCATCCTGATCGCCCTTCTCGGCGGAACCACCTCACCCTATGCCGCCTTCCACGTCCGGCAGGGATTGAAGTTCGTGGTGCTCAACTGTCTGATCGGGATCATCGGCGTTCTTCTGCTGGTCATCGCGATCCCGGTGGGACTGGGCAGCGTTGCCGGAATGGGATACGGATATGAATACGGCACACCGGACTTCTCGTCGGTCCTCATGACGGGCGGGCTGTTCTCCATCTGCTGGATCGTGCTTGCGGTATTCGAAGTGATCCTTTTCGTCGTGAAGATCATCTGCTTCTTCTCCATCTGCAATGGAAAAGCGAAGGAGCCGCCCATCGTCCGCGCTTTTGGATTCCTGCGGTGATCGTGTGAGCGGGGCATCAGGAGCGGGTCGTTGAGAACAGAACACAGGGAATAGAAGAATGTATTGTGTAAACTGCGGAAAAGAAATATCGGATAAATCGGCGTTCTGCATACACTGCGGCGCTCCGGTCAGCTCACCCGATGAGGAGGCGACGGTCCTGGAAACGGAGCCCATGGAGCAGGACCCGTTCCGGGAAGAGGAGACCCCCGGCAGACCGCCGCGCGCGCCAGGCAGACCGCCTCGGCGCAAGCGGGAGAAGGAAACGGGACAGCGCCCGGCGTGGTTCATCCCCGTGCTCCTTGGCGCGCTGGCGGTGGTTTCCGTCGCGGGCGGAATGTTCGCCGCATCGGTCCTCTTTCCGGATGACGGAGATTCTACAGGAGAGCCTCCGGCGGCGGAAGAGCCTGCAGATCCGGCGGACGGAGAAGAGGCCAGTGATGCTGAAGACGACACGAGCGCGGAGACGGAGCTTACCGCGAAAGACCGGATCTACGCCGCGAGATGGACGGGCGGTGAGGAGCATACCACCGCGAGCTACGATAAAGCGGTGAGCCAGGGCGCCAGATGCATCGAGCAGGATGTGCGCACGTCCGCTGACGGAACGCTGTACGCCTATTTCTATCAGGTGTTCAAGCCGTACGGAATAGACTTTGATCAGTGTTCGGACCGGGAGATCGCCCGCAGCGGCGCGGCGCCGCTTGAGCTGGACGAGATCTTCGACAGATACGGCAACTCCGTCACCTACGTGGTGGAGCTGAAGGACAACCGGACATCGGCGGCGGACGAGCTGGCGGATCTGGTCGAAAAATACGGCTATGAAGACAATGTGATCGTCCAGTCCTTCTACCGAGATGTGCTGCGGGAAGCGCACGACGAACTGCCGAATACGCCGATCATGTGCCTGTACGACGCGAACCACGCCGATCAGGGAAGCTTCAGCGACGCGACCCGTCTGGGCTATGTCGACTACGTTGCCGTCAATTACGATGAAGGCATGGCCACAGAGGAAAACTGCGAGAAGGCACACGACAGAGGCAAGAAGTTCACGGTCTGGAACGTGGACAGCAAGGCGGCCATGAAAGACGTGATCAAAATGGGCGCGGACTCCTACTTCACCACAGAGCCGAAGCTGGCCCTGGAGCAGGAGAAAAAATACCGCGACTGAGGCAGCGCGATCAAAAACCGGGATTTTCCCCGGTTTTTTTGTTTTGCGCGTAACACTCTCCGCGAAAGCGTGTATATATGGGCATCTGAACGAAAAACACGGGACAGCGCGAGCTGAGGGAGAGAAGGAGGATCATCATGAGATGCCAGTATTGCGGAAACCAGATCAGTCCGGGACAGAGATTCTGTGATCGCTGCGGAGAGCAGGTGAGCGGACAGAACAGCCGCTATTACAACAACGCGTGGGGAAATGCGGAATACGAAGGGGATTACGGGTACGGAGAAGCGGCGTACCGACAGTCCGGCGGAAGAACCGCATCCGCCGTGGTCATCGGCATCGTGGTCGGCGTCTGTTGCCTGCTTTTGGGCCTCTTCGGGTTTTTCCTGCTGAAGGGTCACGACAATGAAGCGGACGCGGCCGTAACGCAGCCCACTACGACGACAGAGTCTGCAGACACGCAAAAGCAGGAAGACGCCGGAACGAACGTGGATGTTGACAAGGTGGACGTGAACTACAACCTGAACAACGGCGGCGGAACCACCAGAGTGGAGCGCGTATACTACTACGACCCGTATTTCTACTGCTCCGATGCGGAGCTCTACGCGCCGGGCGCGCCGGATTTCTTCTGCGACAGCAGCTGCCGCTACCTGCAGGATTACGAGGTCTGCTACCTGGACGACGACCAGCTGCAGCGGGCCATCAACGACATCTACGCCAGAAACGGCCTGATCTTCAAGACGGACCGTTACCAGGACTACTACGATTCCCAGTGCTGGTACTATGGATGGACGCACAGCCAGGAAGAAGCAAAGGCAGGCATGAACGATTACGAGATCAGCAACATCGAGCTGCTGGTCAGCTACCAGTAAAGGATCATCCTACTGTGCGTTCAGATAATCGCAAAGGCCTTCCGCAAGACCCCTCCCGTACTCATCGTACTGGAGGGTGAGGATCTCATTATCCGCGCGGATGGAGCCGGTCTCAAAAAGCACCGCCGGACAGTGCACCTGATCGCTGTTGAGCGTGTCCAGGTCTTCCCGGTAGGTCAGGCCCCGGTCAGGGATATCGATATTTCGGTGGACGCCATCGTTCAGCGCCTGGGCCAGCTTCCGCTGTTCCTCCGTCCGGTAAAGAGGCATGGTTCCGGAATCCGCGTCCTCGTAATCGCAGTGAAGATTGACGAAGGCATCGATCTCCGGATGGGCATCCAGAAAATCCAGGGTATACGCCAGGTTCAGATTGTTTTCCTCATCCGCGTCTGTGTAGACCGTAACACCGGCCTGGCGAAGATACGAAGCCATGGCTTTGGCGATGGGGATCATGATCTGAGCCTCTTCGTATTCGGTCCCGCCGTCCGACCAGGAGCAGCCCGCGTCCCATTCGCCGCTGTCCTCCACGCCGTGGCCGGTCTCGATGTAGACCGCGAACTCCTTCGGCGAGGACTCGCCAGCCTTTGCAGAAGACTGGGTGGCGGTGGTTGCGGAGGTGGCCTGCTCATCGGAAGCCTTCCCGGGAAGCCGGACGATCAGCACGGCCAGCAGCAGGGAGGCGACGCAAAGGCAGATGAGAGTAAGGATAAGAGTTTTGCGCGTAATGTTCAGCATGATAACAATATCGCACAAATCGGGAAACATTTCAACTGGACAGAGAATGTACGGAAAGTGAATTTACGGTTGCGGAAACAGGGTTCCGGCAATAAAATAGTAGGAAAGGTTATCAAGCAGTAACGGGGAGAGACGAATGAAGAAGGTAACAGCAATTATTCTCAGCATTATGGTCGCGATGATGTTCAGCGCGGTCAACGTGGTTTACCCGGCGGAGGCCTTCGCCGACGGTACCATCGAGCTGTTTTATAACGGAATGGATGAGCAGGACGAGGCCGAGGTCAGCGATGACGGCACGACCGTTACGTACAACGGCGTTACCTACAATATGAACGGCGGCAAGGCCGCGTGGGACGACAGCGAGGGAAGCTATCAGCTGACCAAAGAAGGTTCTGAATTTAAGAACTGGAACACGGAAATCGACGAGAGCGGCACAGGATACATTGCGGGGCTGGAGGTCGAACAGTCTCTGGTAGACGGACAGACCCTCTACGCCATCTGGAGCGAGAGCGCGGATGCCGACGACGGCGATGACGAAGACGTTGACAAAGGCAAAAGCGAAGATGGCGATAAGGAGCCTCCGGCAAAGAAGGACTCCGATCCGGACGAGCCTGACGATGTGGATAAGGGTGCCGACGACATAGAAAAAGATGCGGACGTTGACGAAGTAGAAAAGGATGCGGATGCAGACAACGATGACGAAGAAGCGGACGCCCCTGAGGCAGACAGTAAGGACAATGGATTCTTCGGATTCAAAACAGGGTCAAAAGAGGAGCCTGAAGAAGAACCGACGGAAGAGCCTGCAGAAGAACCGACAGAAGAGCCTGAGGCGGACCTCGCTCCGCAGCAGCAGGAGACCTTCGCTTTCCTGGAGATGAAGGGACCCTGCGGCGAGGGGCAGGAGAGTGTTTCTCGCCTTGACGTCGTAGACCAGATCCTCTTCGGTGGAGTCGTCTTTGACCCCAACGGCGGGAAAACCAGCTTAACAGATACGGAATACGAGTTCATTCCTCCGGAAACGGAAGATAAAACCTTCGTCCTGAGCGGATGGAATACGGAAGAGGACGGAAGCGGCGAGACCTTCGCGCCGGGAGATACGGTAGAAAAGGAAAAGGTCCTGGACATCGTGACGGTTTACGCGATGTGGACGGAAGAGGATCCTGCGGCGACGGCGGCGGAAACCCCGGCAGAAGACCCGTCGGCGACTCCGGAAACCCCGGCAGATGACCCGGCAGTGAACCCGGAAGATCCAGCGGCAACGCCGGAAGTTCCGGAAGCACCGGCAGAGGATCCCGCGGCGAACCAGGAAGATCCCGAAGCGACCCCGGAAGTGCCAGCAGAAGACCCGGCGGCAGAGGTACCGGAGATCAATTCGGAGTTCAGTGTGGAAGTCAACCATTACGAGATCACCCACAATGAAACTTATTATTACCAGCCCGTCTATTTTGAGCGACACTGCTGCGCCCTCTACGATCGTATGGGATATACGAATGTTACGTATGTGCCCTGCGACTACGTTCATCCCTCCTTCAGGTGCCTGTCGCGCCAGGGATACAGGTTGGCAGCAGAGTCCGGCGAGAACTACGACGAAATCGTCGAGCTCCCGGCAAAGGAGACCGGATATTACGACAATGGATCGAAAGTCAGATCCGGCCACAACCCACAGACCGGTGAGAACCGCGTCTGGATGATGTATCTGGTGCTGCTCCAGGGCGTAGCCGCGCTGCTCTGTGTGATCATCATTCTGAGACGCTATGTATTGTGAAGATAACAATATAACAGGACCCGATGAACGACTACAAGAAGTACGAGCCGCTGTTTGACAAGTGGTACATAAAGAAAAAACTGGGGACGGGAAGCTTCGGCGAGGTCTACCTGATCGAGTACAGCGAG
>CACXCQ010000256.1 GCA_902766185.1 uncultured Eubacteriales bacterium | reverse complement strand
CACTTGCCTTGACCGGGATTTTCCCGAGGACTTACTTCTAAACTACGCCATGATCACTGCCGCCTTGCGTACAGCTTACGTGGGACCCTTTGCCCGTAGCTGGCATGGCCTTTCAACCACAGACCCGGATCATATGCCCTGCGCATCTGCGGAATCGATTATATCATACTGCCGCCGGGCAAAGGGAAAAACTTTTGCAGTCGCGCGGCCTGTCCGCTTCTCTGCCTCGCGGGGAGCTACCGGATGATCCCGCGGTTCAGCTTCATGGTCAGTATCCGCGTGACCGACCGATCGATCTGCTTCTCGCTGATCCTGCCCTGCTTCACGGCTTTTTTCAGCGCGCGGAGCACCTGCTTGTAATCCCCGGTGACGCACAGCATATCGTTGCCGGCCTGGATGGCCCTGACTGAAGCCTCCCCGGCGTCTCCCTTCACGAAGTCGGTGATGCCTTTCATCCCCAGGCCGTCAGTGATGAGGACACCGTCGTAGTTCATCTCTTTGCGGATGTACCGGTGGACCTTCTTTGACAGGGATGCCGGACGTTTGCTGTCAAAGGCATAGACGATGGTGTGGGATACCATGATCATGTCTGTCCCCTCTTTTATCCCCGCGGCGAAGGGCTTCAGGTCCCTGGTTTTGAACGTATTCAGCGACCGCCTGTCCCGGATGATCCTCCCGTGGGTATCGCCGTTCCCCCCGTATCCGGGAAAATGCTTCAGCGTGGATACCACCTTATCCTTTCCCATCTGCCTGACGGTGAGTTTGATGAACTTCTTCGTCTTTCCTGCCTTTGTAGAGAATGATCTGGAATAGATGAAATTGCTTTTTTTGTAGGCTACGTCCGCCACCGGCGCCAGGTTGCAGTTGATGTTCAGGCTCTTCAGGAACCTGTCTTTGGCACGGGTGTCCGATACGATCCCGGAATAGCCTCCCGCCTGATAGACCGCCCGGGGCGAGCGGAACTTCTGCTTGCGGAACTGGCTGTACAGGGATGCCCGGACCACCGTGCCCCCTTCCTCATCCACCGCCATCAGCATGTCGCGCTTCGATACCTTCTGGCAACTGGACAGCTTCGCGCGCATTTTTTTCTTCGTGGAATTTTTGAAGTCCCTGCCGAACAGGAGATATCCCCCGAACTGGTTCTTCTTCTGGATCTTCACCGCGTCGGAAGCCGGGAAGCTGACCATCATCATCTGCGCGATCTTCTCGTTCATGCTCATCTTCGACAGGATCTTTGCCGCCCTGGTCTGGGTGCTGGTTCCCGCCGCGTATACCGATGCGCCGCAGAAGACGAGAAGCAGCACGAAAATGACCCCCGTCCGCAGAAGCGCGCGGAGACTGTGGTGCCTGTGCAGTTGTTGTGTTGTACGATCCTTCGTGTGATCCTTCATCTTGCCGCCCCCCTTCGCCGGCCGTTGATGCCCGGCGCCGTTTCCTTCTACTGATACTATCATAACAGATAATCCCTCCCCACGAAAAGAAAAGTGTCGTCTGCTTCACACACAGTAATGCCGTATAAAGAGTGATCGTGTGCGCTAGATTAGGATGAAGAGTTTGCGGAACGCCTTCTCACTCCCCCGGCCGGCGGTTGCCGCCGGAGGCGAGGGTCGCCAGGTAGACATCTGCCGCGCCGCCCTCGAGCAAAGCCTGGCTACAGGCGTCGGCCGTGGCGCCGGTGGTGTAAATGTCATCTACAAGCAGCACGGTTTTTCCTGCCAGCCTGGGCTGTTCAGCCGGCGTCACCGCGAAGGCGTCTTTCAGGGCCATCCTTCGTTCCGTGGGATTCAGGCTTCGGAGCATCTGCGTTTCCCGGGTCCTGCAGAGCATCCTCGTGCGGCAGACCGGCGCGGGCCAGAGAACTTCTGCATCGGCATCGCTGACGCACTCCTTCCACCGGCGAGCCAGCTGCCTGGCCATGATTGCCGACTGGTTGTATCCGCGCTTTCTGAGCCTGCCTTTGCTTACCGGCACCGGAACGATCAGATCGATCCGCGCCTGCTCCGGACTGAACTGCCCGCGCCGGATCTCGCCCTCCAGCCGATCGAACATCATGTCACCAAAAATGCGGGCCAGATAACCCTTGCCCGCATATTTCAAGTCCATCATCAGTTCCCGCTCGTGCAGCCCGTAGGTCAGGCAGGAAAAACCGCGGCGGAAGAGATGCTCCTCCTGCATGCAGTCGTAGCACAACCTGCCTTTGCTGGTCTGGGGCATGGCCTTGCCGCAGCTGCCGCAGGTTCGTCCCGTGATCCAGTGGAAGCGGCCGATGCAGTCATCGCAAAGGCTGTAGCTTCGGCTGCGGTCGATCAGCGCTCCGCAGGAAACGCAGTAAATATTCGACGGAAAAACCGCTTCATCCACTTCGTGAAGAAGCCTCGCAAAACTCAACATCCCTTTTCCCCTCTCTTCCGGCAGGCCGGCAGGCGCGATGCCTCGCTCACATCATCTCGTTTTCTAACCGCAAAAGCTGGCAGAGCCGGTAGCCCAGTCCCGAATAGCGCTGGCTGATCCGGTTGTTGTCCACCATGGCGCAGAGCTTGTTTTCGGAACCCACCAGGACCACCGCCGTTTTCCCTCTCGTTACCCCTGTGTAGAGAAGGTTACGGGTGGCGAGCACCGGCGGGAACCAGCTCACCGGCATGACCACGATCGGAAACTCGCTGCCCTGGCTTTTGTGGACGGTGATGGCGTAGGCCAGCTCCAGCTCTTCCAGCTGACCGAAGCTGTAGGTCACGTAGCGGGTCTCGTCGAAGATCACCGTCATTTCCCCGGCATCGTTGTCGATGCTCTGGATGAAGCCCACGTCGCCGTTGAATACGCCCTCTCCTTCGGTGAATTCCTGGCTGTCCCGCCAGGTAAGATCGTAATTGTTCCGGATCTGCATGACCTTGTCGCCCTCGCGGAATATCCTGTCCGCGTGTTGTTTTTCGGCTTTCTCCGGATCCGGCGGATTCAGCATTTCCTGAAGGCGGCCGTTCATCTGAAGGCAGCCCAGCGTTCCCTTGCGCACAGGGGTCAGGACCTGGATGTCCCGGATGGGGCTGCACTCAGGGAAGAAGGCCGGGAGCCTGCGCACGCACAGATCGAGGATCGTGTCCAGCATCTCCCTTTCGCTGGATCTGCGGAGGAGGAAAAAGTCCTTGTCCTTCACGTTGCAGTCCGGATACTCGCCCTGATTGATCCGGTGAGCGTTGACCACGATCATGCTTTCCGCGGCCTGCCGGAAGATCTCCGTCAGCTTCATGCAGAAAATGTACTCGCTGGAAATGATGTCCCGCAGCACATTGCCGGCTCCCACCGAAGGCAGCTGATCGTCATCTCCCACGAGAAGGAACCGGGTCCCGGGCCGGATGGCGCTGGTGAGGGCGTTCATCAGCTGAAGATCGATCATGGACGCTTCGTCGATGATCACCGCGTCGTATTCCAGCGGATTGTCTGCCGTCCGCCCGAAGCGCAGCGTGTCCTCGTCCTCTGCGTAGCTGTACTCCAGAAGCCGGTGTATGGTGGACGCGGGATGGCCGGAGGTCTCCGTGATCCGCTTTGCCGCACGTCCCGTAGGCGCGGCGATGGCCGTCTTCAGCTCGCTTTCTTCCAGGATCTCGATGATGGCATTGATGATGGTGGTCTTACCGGTTCCGGGCCCGCCGGTGATCACACAGACCCCGTTTTCCAGGGACTGCCGCACCGCGTCCTTCTGGTTTTCGCTCAGGTTGATCCCCGTCGCAGCTTCCGTCCGGCGGATCAGAGTGTCCACCTCTCCCCCAGTGATGGGTTTGAGCTGCGCGCTCCGAAGCAGACGCAGATTCTTGCTCACATTCTGCTCGGCCAGATAATACTGCATCAGATAGACTGCCGGCAGTCCGTTCACCGTCTCGATCCGCACATCCCCCGCAAAGGCCATGATCTCCAGCTGCTGCCCGATCTCTTCTCTGGACAGTTCCAGAAGGGAAGCGGCTTTTTCACACAGTTCCTCCTGTGGCAGATAGGTGTGTCCGTCCCCGGCAAAGTGGTTCAGGGTGAAGTTGATCCCGCTGCGGATCCGGAAAGGATCGTCGCGTTCCACGCCCATTTTTTCGGCGATCCGGTCCGCCTTGATGAACCCCACGCCGTAAACATCATCGATGATCCGGTAGGGATTCTCCTCCAGCACGGAAACGGTATCCGTACCGTAGGTCTGGTACAGCTTGAAGGCGTACTGGGCGCTGATCCCGTACTGCTGCAGCTGCAGGCTCACCGCGGAAAACTCCCTCTGCTGAAGGAATGCATCGGAGATCTTCGCTGCCGTTTTGGGGCCGATGCCGGAGATCTCCGTGAGCCGTTCCGGCTCCTCCTCGATGATCTTCAGCGTGTTCTCACCGAATCTGGCCACCATGGCCGCCGCCGTCTTCGGACCGATGCCCTTCAGGGCGCCGGAGGCGAGAAACTCCCGGATCCCGTCCTGTGATGACGGCATCCGCTCCTCGTAGCCGGTGACCTTGAACTGCTCGCCGTAGAACGGGTGCTCCGTGAATTCCCCATGGATCGCGTACGCTCTTCCCGCTGCCGCCTGGGGGATATTCCCCACGATGGTAAACTCGTCCTGTTCTTCCGATTCCGTAGCAAAAACGGCCACTGTATAGCCGTTTTCTTTGTTATGAAAAATGATTTCCTGAATCGTTCCGATGTATTCTTCCGTCATGTTTCTACCATCCAAAGGCTGGCGAGTCCTATCTCAGCCACTTCACGTCCCGGAAGGTGGCGCTGAACTTGCTCCTGTGGAAACGCTTCGCGTACTTCAGCAGTTTCTCCCGCTCGTTGTACGCCACATTCTCGTGGACCACGTCCGGCAGCATGTGCCACAGTTCATCCGCCCGTTCCGGATCGTCCGTGATCCCCGCTTCGATGATGTCATCCGCGTCGATCCGCAGATCCTCTGCAAAGATCGGCTGGCGCTCCTCCAGCACCTGCTTCAGGATCGCGTCACGGCCGATGATCCGCTGATTGCTGTAGCCGTAGACGATGACCTGCGCCTTGGAAAGTTTGTCGTAGAAGTTGTACTTGTCCCAGCTGCCGCAGCGGTAGATGAACCGCTTCAGCTGTGTGTCCGAGCCGATGAAGTGCAGCTTGGGCAGGAGTTTCTTCGCGTCCAGCAGGTATTCCAGATCCAGTTCATCGTGAGGAAGGTACGATACTGCCTTTGCATATGCCCGATCGAAGCAGATATAGAACAGCGCAAGCCGCCTGAGGGTGATGTGCTTGACCTTGTCGATATTCTCGGCCAGCCCCTCGTAGTCCGTCTGCCCTCTCTTGTCCGTGGTCATCCCCTCCGGTCCCACGAGCGCCGGAAGCAGGCCCAGGCCTTTGATCATCCGCAGATACTTGCCGGCGTAGTTACCGTTGATGGCCAGCGAGAACTCGTAGAGGATCTCCTCCTTGTCCGCTTTCAGCAGTTCCCCCGCGCAGGCGACGATGGATTCGGAGAGGTCCTTTGTCAGGTCAAATCCGTACAGTCCAACGTACCGCAGACCCCGAAGGATCTGAATGGGATTGCGGCGGAAGACCTCCTCGACATCCCCTGCGGGCCGGAGCAGCCGCTTGCGGATATCCTTCAGTCCTTCGCAAGGGTCGATCGGTGCCAGACTGGGATGCTCCGCGATGGCCTCACACGTAAAGAAATACGTCTGAAGCAGCTGGTCCTTCATGCTTCCCTGAAGGGTCACCACGTCAGCGACGATTCCCTCATAGCGGTCTTCGATGTTTACGTCGTCGTATTCCACATACTCCGTGTAGTCCAGCCGGGTTGTCCTTGTTCCCAGGGGCTCTCCTTCGGGGAACATCTCCCGCAGCTTATCCTGGGGGCAATCCGTATAAAGGTCCCAGTCCTGGGGCTCTTCTCCCAGTTCTCCCGCGGTCACGCACTGTCCCGCGCAGTAAACGTCGTACTTCGCCGCCGTCAGTTTCTTGATGATCTGATTGATCTCCTTGGGTTTTTTGATCATTCCTGTTCGCTCCGATCTTTGCGTTTGTAAATCGTCCGGTTGTTCAGCGTCCAGATGCGTTCACTGAACTGGCCGGGCTCCGTCTTCTCCATGATATCCTGCATATCGAACATCTTGGCGTCGATCATGTCCAGATAGTGCAGCATTTCCGCCTCCGGAAACAGCGGCCGGATGGGGCTTCCGTACTCCGGCTCGTAGTGATGGCTCAGCATCATGTGCTCCAGAAGGACGGCCTTCTCCCGGTCTATCCCCAGCTCGTTGGCGATCTTCTCCATCTCCCGGACTCCCAAAACCAGGTGTCCCAGCATTTTCCCTTCAAAGGAATACCCCGGGGAAATGCCCAGTTCATTGGACTCGATCTCGTCGAGCTTCTCGATGTCGTGAAGGATCACTCCCGCCATCAGCAGGTCCTGATCCAGATTCGTATACACCTGGCAGACCTTCTCCGCCATCAT
>CACXCQ010000255.1 GCA_902766185.1 uncultured Eubacteriales bacterium | reverse complement strand
TGATGAGGCATATGATTCTGAGGGGATGATTCTTCATTGTTTCGTCCATATCGATAGCATCAGATTCAGATACATCATAGCAGAGCGTTCGCTCACGTTCAATGATCCGGCTCCGCACGAAAAAGATAATTGTATATTTTTTCATACCTAAACCTGACTTTAGGTTCAGGTATGAAAGTTTTTAAATATTTGTTGGCATCGCATAAGGAAAGTCAAAGGCTGATCCGGGAACCCAACGGAAACATACCGGCAGCTGCCTCGCGCCCAAAAGGATCAAATGCTGCGATGCAGCCGGTCCCCCAGAGCGGCCGGCAGCGAGCAGCAGACCGAACGAAAAAAGGCGCCAGGAGCCCGGCGGAAACGTACCGGCAGCTGCCTCGCACCGATTCTGCACCGATTCCGGCCCCTCGCAGATCCCTCGCAGATCCCTCACCGGCCCCGCATCTGCTCCATCATCCTGTTTCCGAAGTCGAACGCATCCTCCCGGATGTGCTCCCGTTCCAGGATGGCGCCGGGGTCGTTGGCGGTACGCATCATGGCGAACTCCGGCGGAAGCAGAAAAGTCTTATTCATGTTCAGACTGCTGATCAGCTGCTCAGCGACGATATCACTGCCGCTGTAGCCGGAAACGATCACGGCATAGAGATACTTCTCATAGAATCGCCGCACACGCACCAGAGCCGTCAGCCGGTTCACAAAAGCAGTAAGGTTCGCGCTGATGGCATCGTTGTAATTCGGGCAGATCATGACCAGCGCATCGCATTCCTGAATCGCCGGATACACCTCCCGCGGGATCACGCCGCCATAGAAGCAGCGGGATTCCTCACCAAGATGCAGGCACGTCTCGTAGTTGCACCCTCTGCAATCGTAGATTTCTCCGTCGTGCAGGGATATCTCCCGGATCTTTGCCCTGTCCCCGATCCCTTCGCGGATCATCTCCCAAAGCATCAGCGTATTGGAGTTTTTTGAGTGGCCGGCGTGCAGCGCCAGGATCTTCGGGTGATCATACAGAGGCTGGCGAAAACCCGCGACGCGATCCGCCAGTTCCTTTACCGACTCCCGGTAGGCGTTGAAATTGTCCGTACCAAGATTGCTGGCGATGATGTTGTAGTTGCGCAGAGACACAGTACCTTCTACAAGCGGGCGGCCCGGGAAAATGCAGCCCGCCCGGTTCGCGGAGAACACCAGATGCCTGGCCACCGATTTCGTGTAGAGTTCGCTGCTGCCGTCCACGATGAGCCCGGCGACACAGCCGTCGAACATCTGCCGGCGGAGGCGGATCATCTTCAGGAGCCGGACGTACTCCAGATTGATGCCGGACTCCCCCAGTTCGATAGCAAAAAGGATCCTGCGTCTGCGCAGATCCGCCGCTTCGATCTGCTCTGCTGTCTCCAGCACATCGTAATCATGACCCTGCAGACCATAGTCCAGGACATCCGTCAGGCGCACAGTCTTATCGCTGTCCATGCAAAGGGGCCGGATCACCGTAAGCGGCAGCGCGTCTTTCTCTGTTCTGTTGTCCTTATGGATGATGTCCATGACGGAGTCCTCTCTTTCGATTGCTTCAGCGCCGAATAAGCCTTCGGAGCCGAATAAGCCTTCGGCGCTGAATAAGCGTTTGCGCGGCGTGCTCAGAGCGCCTTGAGATTCTCGTATGCCCGCTCTATGCGGGCGAAAAGCCGCTCATCCAGGAGCGGATCTTCGATCAGAAGACCATCGCTGCAGCGGCGGTTGCGCATGCCGAGGAAGGCAGCGCCGAACCACGCCGAACTGTACTGCCAGTGGCCCCGCAGATTCTCCAGAATGGAGAGCGCGCCTGAAGTTACCGCCGGCGCGATGTAAGGCTTGAAGCCCAGCTCCCTTATCCGCAGATTCGCTTCGACCGTCAGCCGGGTCAGCTCCAAAGACGCCTCCTCATCGTAGTCGATGATGCTGTTGGCCACCACCAGATCCTCCCCGTGAGGTCCGTAGACTCTGCCCTCGGTCAGGTATTTTGCCATGGCCGCCGTCTGCGCCTGCCGGGCATAGTACACCGCCCTGCCGTTCATGACCCCAAGGCCAAAGCCCTGGACCCTCTCGGCAGGAATACCGCTGGATACTGCCTCCCGGCAAAGGGGGTCCACGGGATCGGAGACCACGAAGAATTCTCCGCCGAAGCCCTCCTGAACCGCCCGGGAAGCGTACTCCCTGATCAGCTTCCTGTTCTTCTCCAGCTGGACCATGCGGACGTCCACGTCCTTTTGCGACAGACCCGGCACCCCAAGAGAAGCGCAGAACACGAACACATCGCAGTCGAACAGATCCTCTGCCGATACGGGCTGCACCTGCGGAAATGCCGCCGGGTCAGAAGGCAGCGCGATCTGATTCAGCTCCTGCTCCCAGCGCGCCACCACAGTTTCGCTGATGTCGCATATCCCGATCCGCGAAACGATGTCCGCCCCGGTGATCCGCATAGCCAGAGCCAGGGTTCCGCCCACGTCCCCCATGGCCAGGATATTGACCCGCAGTCTCTGCTCCGTGGAAGCACCAGTTTGCTGGCTGCCTTCCGGTCCGCAGCATAAGCCTTCCGATCCGCAGCATAAGCCGCTGTGATCCCGGTATCCCGGGATCACGAACCAATCGCCTTCTGGTCCGGCATCCTGTGTGCCGAAGCACCAGCCGCTTTCACCGGGCCCTGCCCAGCCTTTGCGCGGGCCGCTGTATAATTCGTGAAGTCTTCTCACAGCAATCCTCTCATTCTCTGAAGTCTCTCGATGTCATCCTCGATGTACGCGCTGGCTGCGATCGCCCGGTCGAAGTCCAGACACTGGCCCACATCGGTCAGCTTCGGGGCGTTCACCGCCTCGGATATCCTCTGTAGGGTCAGCTTTTTCTGGAAGATCTTCTGGTATTCGGCCTCCAGCACCTTCATGATGTCCCTGGCGTTCTCCAGGCATACCATGGAAAACTCATAGATCGCCTCCTTCGTGCAACGCCGCGCCAGGAAGGATGGTGCCATGTAAGGCAGGATCATGTTGATCGAGGTCCGGTCATCATCGATGGTTCCGGTGTGGCGCTCCACCCCGTCTCCGCCGATGAATGGATAGAGCGTGGACTCCACGAACCAGGCGTTCAGATTCGGGACGAAGCAGACACAGTCCACGCTGCGGCCCTGTTCCGTCATCAGATCCCGGCCGCTTCCCGACAGGATCCCGACTAGTAGCTTATGGACTTCGACGCCGTTTTCATTGAGGATCGGATCCAGCCGGCGCATGCGGTAGCCTTTGTGCAGGATGTCGTCCACCAGGATCACCGGCCGGTGGAAGGACTGGATCGTTCGCACCTGATCCTCGATGCTGGCGTAATTCGGATACTCCCGGATCCGGAAGTTGGTCAGGT
>CACXCQ010000254.1 GCA_902766185.1 uncultured Eubacteriales bacterium | reverse complement strand
GTGTCAACTGAATGCTCTTCCTGACCTCGATCTCGATCTTGTTATAGCCGAAGCGATAACTGTAGTTGTACTTGTCGGAATACGTTTTCAGGATCTGCGTCTCTGGAGAAAGCGCATCGTAGTTTTCTGCGGGATCCATCATTCCGCCCTCGAAGCCAAGAGTGATCTTCAGATCCCCCAGCCTCTGCTTGACGGTGAGCGTGACCGGAATGCTGCTGCCCGCCAGTTTCTGCTGCACATTGTGATACAGCGCCTCGAAGATCATCATCGTTTCGGTGCGCACGACTCTGCTGAGCTTTCTGCGGCGAAATATTTCTTCGATCAGCTGGGCAGCCGCGGGATATTCTTCCTCCATATTGTAAATCGTGATTGATTTCATGGTGCTTTATTCCTTATAATTAGAGTAGAATAAAAATATCACATTAATTATTATACGCGAGGAACAACATGCTGACAATCGAGAAAATGATAGACGGAAACAGAACGACCTTTGCACTGGAAGGGAAACTCGACACGATCACGTCACCTGATCTGAATGCGCAGATCAAAGAATGTCTGGATGACGTCCAGGAACTGGTGCTCGACTTTACGAAGCTGAAATACATCTCATCCGCAGGCCTGCGGGTGCTGCTGGAAACGCAGCAGGATCTGCCCGAAGGAGGCGAGCTCAAGATCACCAACGTCGATCCGGTCATCCAGGACATCCTCGATGTCACCGGATTTTCAGAGATCCTGACCATCGAGTAGAAGCTTATAGAACCGAAACGAATGTGTCGAAAAGCCCGGGATGCGGTCCAGCAAGCCCGGGCTTTTGATGTCTGTTGCGATACCCGGATCCTCCGATCCTTCTATTTCATGAGCAGGGCGATATCCCCGGCGGACGCGCCGTGAATACAGTTGCTTATCCCCAGCTCCTCCAGCCTTTGGGCAAGGTGATCGTCCAGGGGGACGCCGGTCAGCTTCTGCTCCAGTTCCCGCAGATCGCCGTCGCCGAAAAAGTCGCCGGACAGATGGATCCGCGAGATGACGCCCTGTTCCACATCCATATCCACGGTGACCAGGCCGTAGTCGAATTTTTTTTCCCGGCGAAGGGAGTATGGCCGGCTGAAGCCGTAGTTCCATTCCCATGTCTCGTACTTTTCACGCATCAGCGCCAGAATCGCCTGCTGGTCGGCTTCGGTGAGCTCGTACTCGGTGACCTGGTTTTGGGCGAAGACCTGCTGCTTCAGGGCGCTTTTGAATTCCTCCATGGAGATCCTTCGCGGCGCGTGCTCGTTGATGGTGGTGATGCGGCTGCGCACCGATTTGACGCTCTTCGAGGTGAACTTGGCGTCCTTGACGTTCAGGGCGTCCTGCACCTTCTCCAGATTGGAGTCCAGCATGATGCAGCCGTGGTGAAGCAGTCGGCCGCGTTTCGCGTACTGAGAGTTTCCGGAGAACTTCTTCCCGTCCAGAGCCAGATCGTTGCGCCCGGTGAACTCCGCCTCTACGCCCAGGCTTTGCAGCGCCTGAAGCACCGGCTTCACGAACGCCTTGAAGTTGAAGTTCGCGAAGCCCTTCTGCTCCGTGATGAAGGTGAAGTTGAGATTTCCTTTGTCGTGGTAGACCGCTCCGCCGCCGGAAAGCCTGCGGGCCACCCGGATCCCCTGCTTCTCCACGAATTCCCGGTTCACCTCTTCAGCGGTATTCTGGTACTTCCCGACGATGATGGCGTTGTCGTTCTGCCAGAGCAGAAAATAGCTCTGGCTCTGGTCCATCTGCTCGAAGACGTATTCCTCGAGGGCCAGGTTGTAGTATGGGTCTGTGCTGGAGGATTCGATATAGATCATCCTGCTTGCTCCTTTTCTTCGCTGCGTTGCGTCTGCGCCCATTCTATCACGAATGCCCGCGGAAGGGAGTATTCTTTGCCGTTTTGTGATAAAATGCAGGAAACACGATTCGACAACGGATAAGGAAGGTACAAGGGGAAGCGGCATGAAGGACGATACGCACACCGCAAAGGCAGGCCGGGCGCAGCTGATCTATGACCAATTCTGTCAGCGCGCGTCCAAAGACGACGAGTTTAACGACTGGAAAGCCTACCGGGCTGAACTGACGCGGTTTATCGTGAGCTGCACGCCTGCCGGAGGGTCCCTTCTGATCCTTGGGGCGGGCAAATGCAACGATCTGGACCTGCGGAAGCTGGCGGACCATTGCGGTAGCATCATCCTGTCGGACTACAGGCCGGAGACGGCGGCGGAGGCATTTCGCCGGTACGGGCTGTCCCCATCGGAGAAGCTTACGTTCAGCGCGGCGGATTACGCGGGCATCACCGACGAGGATTATCTGGCATACACAGAACAGCTGCTTCGCGTCATGCAAAAGCTGGCCATGGCGCCGGGGGACGATCCGGAGGATGCTGGCAGCCTGGAGGAGATCGCCGGCCCTGAACTGGCCGCGCTGCAGGAGACGCTGGAGGAGATCTACCGCAGCAACGAAAGCTATGCGATCGACCTGGGAGATGTGATCTGCGATAACGCTGTGGTGGCCGGCGTGCACAGTCAGTTGAACAACGCCTTCCGGGGACTGTTCCAGTACGCCCTTAAAGATACCGAGGACAGGGGCATGGAGGTCAGGTTTGCGCAGGAGCTGAACGCTGCGGTGTTCCAGACCACCAGGAAGCACTCCGCGGATATGGGGAAGCGATTCAACGAAGCGGTTTTCGCCGCGGCCAGAGAGGGCGTCATCTACGGCTATGAGGAGCACATCATCTACACCCCGAAAGGGGCGTCAGGACCGGTAATCGGCACGGTGGACGGCGCCAGACAGGCGGGGGAGGCCATCGCGGAGCTCCCGGTAAAAAAGGAGATCAGCTGCATGTGGCCTCTGTCCAAAAGAAGGAGCGTCAAATTCGCAATGCGCATCTGCTATCTGCCGGCCGGAAGCGCAGATCGATGGTGACTTGGTAAACCATGTGTGCTACAATTTCTGTACACTGGAGGAGAACGTATGGATAAGGACATTAGTCGGGACAAAGTCATCATCAGGACCAGCATCATCGGTATTCTGGCGAACATTTTTCTGGCGGCGTTCAAAGCGGTGGTTGGACTGACGTCCAACTCCATTGCCATCGTCATGGATGCGGTGAACAATCTGTCGGACGCGGCCAGCTCGGTCATCACCATCATCGGCACGAAGCTGGCGGGAAGACCGGCGGACAAAAAGCATCCCTTCGGTTACGGCAGGATCGAGTATCTGAGCGCCATGGTCATTTCGCTGCTGGTTCTGTACGCGGGCGTTACTGCTTTTGTGGAATCCGTAAAAAAGATCATCAATCCGGATACTCCGGACTACGGTACGGTGGGGCTGATCATCGTGGCGGTGGCCGTGGTGGTGAAGATCGTTCTGGGCACGTACGTGAAGCGGGTCGGAGTGAAGGTGAACTCCGGTTCTCTGATCAACTCCGGGGAGGACGCGAAGCTGGATTCCGTGATCTCCGCGTCCACGCTGGCTGCTGCGGCGATCTATCTGATCTTTCATATTTCCCTGGAGGCCTGGCTGGGCGCCATCATCGCGCTGGTGATCGTCAAGGCCGGCATCGACATGCTGCGGGAGACCCTGTCGCAGATCCTGGGAGAGCGGGCGGACGCTCAGCTTGCCAGGGACATTAAAGAAGCGGTCACCAGCTACCCGCAGATCAGCGGCGCCTACGACCTGGTTTTGCATAACTACGGACCGGATGCCTACAATGGTTCCATTCATATCGAGGTGCCGGACGACATGCCTGCCAGCGAGCTGGATCCGCTGATCCGCAAGATCACCATGGATGTCTATCAGAAGCACAACGTGGCGCTGACGGGTATCAGCATCTATTCCAGAAACATGAGGGATCCGGAGAACGTGGCGGTCAGAGAAAAGATCGAGGAGATCGCCGCACAGAATCCTTACGTGCTCCAGATGCACGGGTTCTATATCGACACGGCAGCGAAGACGATGCGGTTCGATATCGTCGTGAGCTTCGACGCCAAAGACCGGCGGCAGGTGTGCCAGGAGATACGTGAAGCCGTCTCGAAGGAGTACCCGGACTATACGATCCAGATCACGATCGATACTGATTTCAGTGAAGAAACGGAGGAATAATCGATGAAGGAATTCAAATTTGATGTGGAAGCGGTCAGGGCGCAGTTTCCTGCCTGTCAGCTGAAGGTGGCGGGGGAGCCCATCGCCTATCTGGACGGCCCCGGAGGGACGCAGGTTCCCCAGCGGGTGCTGGATGCTATCACCGGTTATCTGATCAACGATAACGCCAACGAGGGCGGCAACTTCGGCGCCAGCCACCGGACCGACGAGGTGGAAAACCTGGCCTTCGCGGCGGCGGCGGATTTCCTGGGGTGCTCGCCTCAGGAGGTGGGCTTCAGCAACGCGTCCACCCAGCATAGCTACAACTTTTCGGTCAACATCGCCAAGACCATGTCCCCCGGGGATGAGGTCATCATCACCGAGATCGACCACCAGTGCAACAGCCAGCCCTGGCGCCGGCTGGGCGAGCTGGGCTTCACCGTGAAGACCGTCCGACTGGATCCGGAGACGAAGCAGCTGGACTTCGATGACTATATGTCCAAGCTGTCCGACCGCACGAAGGTGGTGGCCATCAACTGGGCGGCCAATGCCATCGGAACGGTCACGGACGTGAAGCGGTTCATCGACGCCGCCCATGAGGTGGGCGCCGTAACGGTGGTGGATGCTGTCCACTACGCGGCCCACAAGCCCGTGGATGTCAAAGCCATCGGCACAGATGTGCTGCTCTGCTCACCCTACAAGTGTTTCGGCCCCCACATGGGACTGGCCTACATGGACGAAAAACTTCTGGCCAGCCTTTCCTTCAACAACGCCGGAGCGGAGGACATCGCGGAGGGCAGCCGCAAGTTCCATATGGGCACGCCCCAGTACGAGCTGATGTGCGGCATGATCGAAGCGGTGAATTTCATCGCGGATATCGGCGAGAAGTATGCCGATTGCTTCGAGGATGAGCTGCAAGGGCTGGAGGGCAGACGCCGCAATGTGGTCGCTGGCATGATGGCCATCGATGAGTACGAGGCTCCTCTGGCCGCGAAGCTGCGGCAGGCTCTGTATGAGATTCCGGGCGTAACGGTCTACGGCCCGGCGGAGGGTGAAGAAAGGACGCCGACAGTGGCATTCACCATGGAAGGCCATACGCCGGAGGAAGTCACCGAAGTCTTCGGCGCCCGGGGCATAAACTCCTGGCACGGCGACTTCTACGCCATCGAGACCGTCGCCGCTCTGGGCCTGGCCGACAAGGGCGGACTGATCCGCCTGGGACTCGCGCCCTACTGCACGGAGTATGATATCGACAGGACCATCGCCACGATCAGAGAGATCGCGGGGGTGTAGAGACCAGAACGTTCAATAACGGACAGAAACAACTGGCGGGACCGCATTTCGATGCGGTCCCGCCGTTTGTCCTACTCAATGCTGTCGATGTCCAGATAGTAGCCCAGGACCTCACCCACATCGGTAACCTTGCCTTTTACGGTCAGACTGTCTCCCGCGTTAAGGCTCTTCACTTGCTCCAGCTGATCGTCATTCTGGATGTAGCAGGTCACGCCAAGGAAAGCATATTCATCGTCCGGCATGACATCGATGTAAGCGCCGTCGCTGTCAATGGTGCCCAGTTTGCCGGAGACCGCCACATACTTACCATCGTAAGTGTCTTTCGCTGCAGCGGCGTTGGAATCGAGGTCGTCCATCATCTGATCCGCGGTCACGGACTCGTATTCGATCTTTTCTTCCTTGACATCGCCTTCATCCTTGCTCTCATCCTGCAGGACCTGGTCGGCGCTCTGGTCATCCGCAGGGGCGGAAGAATCATCTCCGCCGCTCATGGCACCGCCGATGATGCCGAGAACAACGATGATCACCAAAATGATGAACCAGGGCCTCTTGAACAGGGGCTTCTTGTTTTTCGCGCCACAGTTGGGGCAGGTCTTCGCAGATGTGGCGATCTGCGCGCCGCATGATTTGCATATCGTCATGGTGTTCTTAGCCATGATCAGTACCTCCTTGATCTCGATTTCGTATAAACTGATCTGTATTATTCCGATAGCTTATATTATATGGAGGTACAAAAAAACCGGGCGTGCTGTCAGCACGTTCGGCATGCGTTTGTGGCCCGCTCGAAGATGTCCGGCGGAAGTGAGATCAGATGTCCAGCGGCGCGAGGCCGTATTCATCCAAAAGCAGATTGACGTTCATCACGTCGTGCATTCCACTGTTGATGGCGATAGCGATCCGCACATCCCGGGGATCCCGGGGGTAGAGGGGTGCGGAGCCGGCGATCTCCAGCGCCTGCTGCGTCTGGCGGTAGTTCATTTCGGAGGCGATGCACAGGGCCAGGATCTTATCCCGTCCCGGATTGGGCCTGCTCCCGCTGAGCACGTTATAAACGTAGTTTCTGCTGATGCCGCTTCGGCGGACGATTTCGGATTTCTCCAGCCCGGAGTTCTCCATGATCTTCCGAAGATAGCTGCTGAAGCTGCATTCACCAGCGCTGTGAAGATCGATGAACGAATTCCCTTCGTCCTGCTTTTGCATGTTTTCCAGCACACGGGAGAGGCTGCGGGTCGTGTCCTTATCTTTGATCATCCCATGTTTCCGGCGCAGTGCCGTTTCTCCTTTCTCGGATTTCCCTTACATGATACAATATATTCAATTGGGTTACAACGAGGAGAGACAGCATGAAACCGGAAGACGAGCTTGCGTTATCATTTTACAGGGAGCTTTCTGTTATCGATGAACGCCGCGGCATCACGCTCGTGGAACACATGACAAAGGGTCGTCTCTATGTGAAGAAGACGATGTCGGTGTTCGATCGGGAGGTCTTCAGGATTCTGGCGGAGGAGAGATTCCCGCAGGTTCCGGAGATCGCGGAGGTCATCGAGGACGGAGACAGGCTCATCGTTATCGAAGAATACATCAACGGGCAGAGCCTCGAGCAAAGGCTGGAGAGCGGACCTTTGACTGAAGAGGAGGTCCGAAGATTTGTGCTGCAGCTTTGCGTGGTGCTCCAGCCTTTGCATGAGCACGAGCCGAAGATCATCCACCGGGATATCAAGCCATCGAATCTGATCCTCAGCGGCGAGCAGCTATGGCTGATCGATTTCAACGCTGCCCGTTTGAACTGGGATGAAATGATCAAAGGGACCAATGGGAGCACGGGAGCACACGGCGAACATCCCACGGGCAGGGGTCGGGACACGGTGCTCATGGGCACTGAGGAGTATGCTGCGCCGGAGCAGTTTGGCTTCGCCCGGTCCTCGGAACGGACGGACATCTATGCCATCGGGGTGGTGATGAACCGCCTGCTCACCGGCCGTTTTCCTGCAGAGGAGATCTATGACGGAGGATTGGGTGGTGTGATCCGGCGCTGCATCAGCATAGACCCGAAGGACAGATACGCGAATGTTCGGGAACTGGCTGTGGCGCTGAGGAAGGCGCGCGCTGCCGAAGGCCCTCGCGAAACGGGGGGAAGGGGACAGACGGCCGGAACCCAGATGACCGGCGGACAGATGACCGGCGAACAGACGGCCGGCGGAAGAAGAACGATATCCGGCATCGGAGACATCTTCAGAGAGATCCCGGGTTTTCGCAGCGGCAGACCGGTTCCCATGATTTTTGCCGGGTTAGGGTATCTGATGGTGCTGGCGACGATCTCCATAACGGAGATCACAAAATCAGACGGGTCGCCCGCGGGACCCACGGAAACAATGGTCAATCGTGTACTCATGTCTCTGGCCATCTTCGGGCTGATCTTCTACTTCGGGAATTTCATGGGATTCCGGGATGTATTTCCATTCAAAAAGCGTGAGCAGATGCCGCCGAATATCGCCCGGATCGTTCTGGGAGCATTGATCGTCCTCTTCATCCCGGTCATTGTGGCGGTTCTGATCTATCCGTGATGACGTGAATGACCGTGCCTGACTGCCCGCGATGCCAGGAAGCTCCGGATTATTCCCGCATGAGGGGAACCAGAGGTCCCAATAGTCCTGCGTCGTTGCCCATGGACGCGAGCCGGAAAGCAGTCCTTCGTGAGGCGTGGAATACCTGCGCTTGATAAGCCTTTTGCAGACCATCCAGCAGGAATTGGCCGGCTGCGGAAACGCCGCCGCCGATGATGAACAGATCCGGATCCACGACGGATGCGATGGAC
>CACXCQ010000253.1 GCA_902766185.1 uncultured Eubacteriales bacterium | reverse complement strand
TACTTCCAAAGCTTGTCGGGATAAATGCCCTTGTCTTTTTTGGACTGGAGCTCGTTCTTCACGTCCTCCCGGTCCTCTCTGTAGGTGACGCCGCACCACTTCTCGCGGCAGGGAAGCACCTGGACCTGCGCCCTGCCCTGTTTGATCATCCTGTCGATGACCTCAGGCAGGAAATATTCGCTCTTCAGCGGATTCTTCGGAACCTCGTTCTGGAAGAATTCCTCCATGCCTTCACCGATGACGCCCATCATCCCGGCGGACAGTCCCCAGAAATTCATGGAGACCAGGGTGTCCTCCGGCAGGACGGTCCAGCTTTTGCCATCGTCCTCGGTAAAGGCGATGCCCTCCGGCCGCCGCATGATCATCTTGCGCTCGGTGATGCTGGTGAGCTTTCCCTGCTCGTCTGTTACGCAGACTCCTCTGGCCACATGGCCGTTCTCCGTGATGGTGTTGCGCAGCTCGTATCCGGCCATGCATAGCTTCATGACCTCATCGTCCTCGTGCGTCGTCAGGTAATCGTAGACAGCCATGTATCCTTCCGGACCGTAATAGTCGTCCGCGTTGATCACCAGCGCCGGGCCGTCCACCAGCTCCCTGCAGGCGTAGATGGCGTGTCCCGTTCCCCAGGGCTTTTCCCTGCCCTCAGGGATCTGCGCGTCCGCCGGGATATCGTCCAGCCTTTGGAAAGCGTACTCCACCTGCATGAATCTGCCGGCCCGCTCATCCACCAGTTCACGGAAGATCTCCCTGTGCTCCTCGCGAATCACGAAGACCACCCTCTTGAATCCTGCCATCATGGCATCATAAAGGGAAAAGTCCAGTATGATCTCTCCGCTCTCCGTCAATTTATCTACCTGCTTCAGTCCGCCGTAGCGGGATCCCATGCCTGCCGCCATGATGATCAGCGTTGGTTCTTTTGTCATATCGTATCTCCTCTCTGCGCCGGCCATCCTCCTCGCTGCAGTCGCTGTCGATGCAGCCCCTGTCGCTGAAGTCGGCCCGGCTCGCCGTTTCCCTATTTTACCACGCTCTCTCGCCGGGTGACAATAGGGCAATCTGCCCACGAGGCCATCAGTTTAGCCCCGCGGACCTGCCACGGACGATTCGTGTTGATTTGATTTTGAAACGCGCCGATCAACATTTTTCCGTTGAGCATCGGCTCGATATCGGGAAAAACAGTCGCTATCCGACGGGCAAAATGTTGATCTTCGTCCAGAACCCGGAGATCAACACGATTTTTTCGTTTTTCATGTTGATCGACCAGTGCCTCACTGAAAATCAACACGCGAGGGGGTTTGCTTGTCGATCACAGGGTCCTCAGGTAATGGAATCGTGTTGATCTGGCTCACACGAAAACAGATCTACACGAGGATGCTGGTGTGCCGAAATCACAGGGAGAAATCCCAGGGAGGAATCACCGGGAGGAATCCCACCATCCACTTCATGCAAAGGCTGGGCGGAGGAGAGATTGTGCGGAAGCTGTCCACGGTCGGGAGCCGGTTATCCACATTCCCTCCGCATCTACATCTCCGGCAATTAACCAAGTCCGCCCCGAACGCGCCGCGCGGGCCGCCGGTCCCGACATGAGACCGGTGCGGCCAGCTGACAGGCGAGCGCGATCGGTCGGCGGACTCCAATTGCGCCTCGGCGCGATTGGGTCATGCAATTCAATTCAGACTGGTTCCACGAACTTCGGACAGGAAATGCAACAGCGGACGGCTCTGGGGTTTCCCCCAGGTCCGGCCGCTGAGATGACCGTGTAACACTGAAATGACCGTGTAATGATGATGTCCGACCAAGCAACTACTTTGTCTTGACGCTCTTCGCCTTGCTCCACTTCGAAACATAGGTGACGCCGTCAGCTTTGTAGTAGGTCCGGATGCGGACGTAGTACTTTTTCTTCGCCTTGAGTTTTTTGATCTTCTTCGAGGTGACGGTGTTCTTCTTGATGGTGACCGTCTTCTTGGACTTGAAGTTCTTCTTCAGGCTGTACTGGATCTGGTAGCCGGTGACCATGTTGGTCGTCTTTTTCCATTTGACCGTGATGGACTTCTTGCCTCTGAGGAGCTTCTTCACCTTGATGGCCGGCGGCGCAATGGTCTGGTCGTCGCCTACGCTCGCCGGGGGCTGCACGCTAGTGCCATCGCCGCCTGCCGGGGGCTGCACGTCGGTGCCCTCGCCACCCGCCGGGGGCTGCACATCGGTGTTTCCGCCGACGGCTTCAAAGGCCTGCTTTGCTGTCTCGAATCTCTGTGTGCATTCCTGCAGAGCAGTTTCCGCATTTGCCGCGGCAGTCTTCGCGGTCTCCAGTGCTGCGGCCGCCTCCGTCAGTGCCGGGAAGTCCTGGTAAGTTTCCGGGTCGCTGAGATCGATGGTCTGCTCGGCGGTCGTCACTGCCGCCTTCGCCGTTTCCAGCGCAGCCTTTTTCTGCGCGGTGAAGTTGTTCAGGTCGGTTCTGAACTGTCGCGTGGTGGCGGTTTCGCCCACTGCATTGCCGCCGAAGCTCTGCTGGTAAGTCGGGGGAAGAATGCCTCCTTCCGTGCTCACGGCAAAACCTGTGGTGGTCATGAATCCGTCAACGATGTTCAGGTAGTGACCGACTTGATGGAAAAGCGTCGGATTTGCCTGATAGATCTCGAACGCCGACATGTTCGCCAGGTTCGGGTCACTCGCGACGGCGCCATCGAACAGAACCTTTTCTTCTTCATACCATCCTTCGAAGGGGGTGTTGTAGTCAGGATAG
>CACXCQ010000252.1 GCA_902766185.1 uncultured Eubacteriales bacterium | reverse complement strand
GCGTATCTGTTCCGGACAGCGCGGAACCTGGCTTTGCGCTTCCGCGAGCGAAGGAGCAGACTGCAGTTCTTCAGCGTAGACGGGATGGAAACGGAGATCGCGGACAGCCTGCTTGCGGCGGGGGGCGGCAGCGCTTCCGGCGGCAGTCCGGTGGAGGAGGACATCCGAAACGACGAGGTGAAGCGGGCGCTGTTCCAGTGCCTCGACCGGATCGACCCGGAGCTCAGGGAAGCGCTTTGGCTGATCTACTTCGAAGAGATGTCGTACGCGCAGGCCGCCGAGGTCATGCGCGTGAAAGTGAAGCGGATCGACCGCCTGCTGGTCAGAGGGAAACGGGAGATGCGCAAAGAACTGGAGAAAGAGGGCATAACGAATGCTTACGAATGAGGAACGAATCGCCGCCATGCACGATCGCGCGGCAGTCATCGAGCAAAGGCAGAGAGGTCGCCGGGTGAAGATCATCCAGTCGGCCGCTGCGGCATGCTCTTTTGCGGCGGTGGTTCTTCTGGCGATGTTCATGCCGCAGCTGGCGGCGCTTGAGACACAGCACTCCGGTGCCGCTCCCGGAGAGATGAACGCCAGTATATTTGCCGGAACCGGCGCCTACGGATACGTGGTGATCGCCATCGTGGCGTTCCTGCTCGGAATGACCGTGACCGCGTTCTGCTTCCGCCTGAGAAAATGGCAGGAGCAGAAGAACGCGGCGCCCGGCGCGCCCGAGACGGTTGCGGCGCCCGGCGCATCGGACGAAAACGGAGAAGAGCAATGATCGAAGCGGTCGACAACGGCATCCAGCTGATGCTGACAGGAATATGCACTGCGGCTGCCCTTGTCTGCGCTGTTCGCTCAAAGGCACGGCCTTGGTTTTTGCTGGGCCTTTTTTCCGGCGTCTTCTTTCTGGGGGACCTGTACTGGATGTTGTATCTGGTGTTTTATCAGGATACGCCGCAGCACACCTATATTTCCGACCTGAGTTGGGACGCGTCGTACCTGTTCCTCATTTTGCTGCTTCTCTATGTGCGCGAAATCGAAGATTCGCCGCCTGCGTGGCGCCCGCAGTGGAGCAGCCTGCGGAGGCTGTGGCCCGCGCCGGTGTTCACCGTCGGGATGTGCGCGTTCTTCATGACCTACGGGAACTATGTCAGCAATATCGTGGCAGCGGTTCTGATGACCGGACTGCTCGTGGTCTCGCTGGAGGGACTGCGCTCTCTTCGCGGGGAGTCTCCGCAAAAGCGCAGTCTGCGGCCGGTATACGTCGTCGCGTTGATCTTTTGCGTAGCCGAATACGGCATGTGGATCTGCTCCTGCTTTTGGGAGGGAGACAGCCTCGCGAATCCCTACTTCTGGTTCGACCTGCTTTTGTCGCTCACCTTCCTGCTGCTGTTCGCAGCCCTGCGAAAGGCGGTGGCAAGATGAGCTATATCGAGAACATCTACATTTGCCTCGGAGCGCCGCTTCTCATCGCGACACTCTGTATGCGGGGAAGGGGCCGCCGGATGATGCTGTTCCTGCTGGGCGGAATGACGGTGTGTCTTCTGTCATCCTACATCAGCACTTTTCTGGCGGTCGTGCTGGGCAGCGACCTGCTGTCGGCATCCCTTGAGATCTCGCCGCTTACGGAAGAGATCATGAAGTTCCTTCCCATTCTGTTCTATCTGCTGGTCTTCGAGCCCGGGCGGGGCGAAGTGGCGGACGGTGTTCTGATGACCGCCGTTGGGTTTGCCACCTTTGAGAACGCCTGCTATCTGATTAGCAACGGCGCCGGGGATATTATGCACCTGATGATCCGGGGCTTCGGCACCGGGGCCATGCACGTGGTGTGCGGATTCATCATCGCGGTGGGACTTCTGTACCTGTGGGACCGGCTCTGGATCCGGGTGGCCGGAACCATCGGACTCATCTCCGTGGCCATCACCTACCATGGGATCTACAACATTCTGGTGTCCCAGACCGGAGTCGCGGCGATGATCGGATACCTGATCCCCCTGCTGACCGTCGCCCTCAGCCTGATCTTCGGACGCAGATACTACGTGCAGGACACGGCCACGCCGATCAAAAAGTAAACAGAACTAACCCTTTACAATCGCGCGTCGAGATGCTAAACTTCTTTCGTTGGACGGTATTCGCAGAGAAACTGTACCCGCGGCGCAGGGTGTGACCCGGACCGCGAATCAAGAGGACAATAAAAGTGAAGACAGGATTTATCGGCGCTGGCAAGGTGGGCTGCTCTCTGGGCAGGTACCTGACCAGCAAAGGCGTTGAGGTCACAGGCTATTACGACCGTGACACGAAAGCGGCGGCGGAAGCTGCGGAGTTCATCCGCGGCGAAGATCAAGGGAAACAACAGGCGGTCATGGAGGCCGCCGTTTCAGGTTATACGGGGGACTCCGGTGCTGCGGAGAACGCAGGCGCCGCGGAGAACGCAGGCGCCGCGGTGACCGGCGGTGCGAAAGCCTACGAGTCCGACCAGGCTTTGGTTGCGGACAGCGACCTGATCTTCATCACCGTCCCCGACGGGCTGATTGCGGAGGTCTTCCGCGAGATCAGCGCATACGACATCAAAGACAAGTTCGTCTGCCACTGCAGCGGCAGCATCTCTTCCCGGGATGCTTTCGAAGGCGCTGCGGCGGCCGGCGCGTACACATATTCAGTCCATCCGCTTTTCGCCGTCAGTGACCGGTTCACTGCATGGAAAGAGCTTGCGGGTGCTTTTTTTACGCTGGAGGGAGATCCGGCGCGCATCGATGACATGGCGGCTTTTCTCACAAAGGCAGGGCTGAGGTTCCAGATCATCGACCCGGCATCAAAAACGAAATACCACCTTGCGGCGGTATACGCCAGCAATCTGATCTGCGGACTTCTGGGCGAGGCCGGCCGGCTTTTGCATGAGTGCGGTTTCGCCGAAGACGAGGCGCTGAAAGCACTGGCGCCGCTGGTGCGTGGGAACGTGGATCATGTGCTGGAGCACGGGGCGGTGCAGGCACTGACGGGCCCGGTAGAGCGCGGGGATATTGCCACTCTGCGGAAGCATCTGGCGGTCTGCGAATCGGAGGATGACCGGCGTCTGTACCGGGAACTCTCCGGGAAGCTGGTCGGGCTGGCGAAGGAAAAGCATCCGGACCGGGATTACACCGAGCTGGAGCAGTTCCTGAAACAGGAATAGAAAATACACCGCGGCGGAGCTCGCCGCGGAATGCAGGCGCGGACGGCCGCGCACAAAAGACACACCTCTGTAATACGGCAGTGATCAAGGGGGCGGAGGAACCGAAACGCCCCGGCACACTGACCGCACACGAAAGGAAGAAGAAATGAAGAACACAGCAGTTACATTCCAGGAAATGAAGGCCCGCGGGGAGAAGATCTCCATGCTCACCTGCTACGATTACTCCACCGCCAAGCTC
>CACXCQ010000251.1 GCA_902766185.1 uncultured Eubacteriales bacterium | reverse complement strand
TTCTCCATCGCCGTATTTCACATCGATCCCCGGATGCTGTTCCTTCGCCTCGGCGATCCGGGCCAGGTTGATGTCGATTCCCTCGGCCTTCATGCCTTTTTCTTCGTTCAGCCAGACGATACTGTCTCCTTCTCCGCATCCGACGTCCAGGATGCGACAGCCTTCCTTCAGTCCTGCCATTTCCAGGCCCCGCTCCGTGATCTGCGGCCCGCCCGGTCTGCTGTACGCCATAGTATCTTCCTTTCTTCCTTTTATACGAAAACCTGACCCGCACGTTTTTTTCGTGCAAAGCCAGGTCCTTTCATCCGTCCGGCGCAGGATCACTCCGCCATGACGTAGTATTTTCCTGTGGCGGGATCACGGTAGACCGTGCCCATTTCCTCCAGTGCCGTGTTCGCGTCGATCTCCTGGGTGACCATGCCGTCCATGCCCTCGATCTCGTAGGTGGCGTTGGCAGAACTGCTGATCTCACCGGTCTCACTGACGTTGACATTCCAGCTGAGGATCAGCGCCAGAAGAAGTCCGCAGGCGAATACCAGCATGGCGTCCGCCATATTACCCACGCCCTCCATGGGGCTGAAGTCCTCCTGTCTGCGGACGACCCGCAGCCGTCCTCTTGTTCCTACAACTTTCATCTCTTACTGCCTCCCATCTGTCGGCGCGAAGTTCTGGAGAAGATCATCCAAAGACTGGAGCTGCGCATCCAGATCGTCTACGCCTCTTTCAGCGCCCTGCATCGCAGCGGCTTCTGCCGCTCTCACTTCTTCCTGCAAACGCTGGGCGTCATATCCCGCAATGGTCTTGCTGTTGGCCTGCGCAAAGCTCGGCTTCGCCGTGACCTGTGCCGCCTGTCCCTGAAGGGTCTGACGGGTCACGGTCTGTGCCGGCTGCTGCGGCTGTGCGTACTGCGCCTGCGCGGGAGCTGCCGGCCTTGCCGCCTGCTGCGGCTGTGCCTGCTGAACCGGAGCTGCCGGTCTTGCTGCCTGCTGCGGCTGTGTGTGCTGCATCTGGGGCTGAGCCGGGGCTGCCGGTCTGGCTGCCTGCTGGGGCTGGACCTGCTGTGCCTGCTGAGCAGGAGCTGCCGGTCTTACCGCCTGCTGCGGCTGCGTGTGCTGCATCTGCGCCTGCTGGGCAGGGGCTGCCGGTCTGGCCTGTGCCGCCGCCTGGGTCGCCTGCTGCATCTGCTGTCTCGACATGGTCACGGTGTCTCTGGAGACTGCCTGACCGTTCTTGGCTGCGTCAGCTGCCTTTTTCTGCTGATATGCCTTGCGCCGCTCGGTGTTCTGTACATCCAGCACGGTTTCCATGATGGTCTCCAGACCGATCATGTACTCCTCGTACCAGCCTTTGCGGAAGCCGGAAACGATAAAGCTGATAGCACCACTGATCAGGCCGGCGACGGTGGTATCAAACGCAATGAGGAGGGATTCCGACAGCGTGGCCGCGTCTCCTTCGCCCAGGGCGATGAGTCCGGGGCCCAGCGGGATCAAGGTTCCCATCAGACCGAACATGGGGGCCACTCTGGCGGTCAAGTCCGTGATCTTCACGATCTTGCCGTATCTGGCTTCCTCGTCGGAGATGAGCTGTCTGGCCAGCGCCTCCCGGGTATCCTCCGGGTACGTTACTCTGCTCACCAGCTCCTGCACCGCGGTCTTCTGCCGGGTCAGCAGGCTGCTGGACGCGATCACGTCCTTCATCTCTGATGTGGACTTGCCCTGCAGATCATCCACCAGCTTCGGGATATTCAGCTTCAATGATTTGCGCTCGGTGATCAGCTCCGCGAGGAAGCTTCCCAGCATCACGATGGTCAGCAGGATCAGCAGGATCAAAATGATGATCGTCGGGATCTGCAATCCGCTGCTTACTGCGCGCAATATTCCTTTAACTAGTTCTGACATCTTTTCCTCCCTGATTGATAATTATCGCTCTCTATTAAGACGGACCGCGGCTTCGGGGCGTTCCCTTTACTTTGCCGCATCATCCTTTGTCTTCACTTCACTGTTCGCCGGTCTGGCGGCTTCCGGTTTGATGGCTTCCGGTTTGGCTGTTTCTGACTTGCCGGGTTCAGGCTTGACGGTTGCAGTCATATCGGCTTCCGGCTTAGCGGCTTCCGGCTTGGCATTTTCCGGTTTTGCGCCTATGGCCTTGGCCGCTTCCTCGGCCTCTGGATTCTCGCCCTTCTTCTTCCGGGAGAATCTGCGTCTGCCGTCGGCTGCTGCCTTTGTTCCTGCTGCCGCCGCTGCCGCGATGCCACCCATATCTCTGCGGAATCTGCGGACTCTTCCCACTGCGCCCGCACCGCAGGCCGCTGCCGCTACCGCGGCTGATCCTGCAGCTGCCGGGAGTGTGACACCGTCCTCGTCCCAGTCGTCTTCGTATTCATCGTCCCACTCGTCTTCCCATTCATCCTCTTCGATGGGATTTCCGTACTCATCGTAGTAGACGTCCTCGGAATCATCGGAAACCGGCATGAGATAGACTTCCTTCACCCGCATGGTCTGATAGGACGGGGCGACCGTAGACATGGTCTCTGTTGGCCTGGTGGCCGTGGTCGTTCCCGTACCCGTTCCGGAGGTCGTGCTTCCGTTGACCACACCGCCGCTTCGGGTCGTGGGCCGGTAAGGTGAGTAGCGGGTAGTGTAGCGAGTGGTGTATCTCGTGGTATAGCGGGTGGTCGTAGTGGCTTTCGTGGTTTCCGCCGCCTTGGTAGAAGCCCTGCCATCTGCTTTCAATCCGGAAAAGGTGTCCGAACTGGCGCGAATATTGACTTCCCCTGCCTTGGTGATCTTCGCCGTTACCGTGCCGGACTTCTTGGTGGTGGTATCTTTTTTCATCTTCGCCCTTTTTCCGGCCTTCCAGTGAAGGGTGAAGTCCAAATTTTCCCCGTTCCATCGGTCATAGAAATCGTCCACCTGCAGCTCATAATCGATGTGTATGGTATCTCCGACTTTGGGGTTGGACTCCCGAATCGTAGGCTTTTTCGAGAAAGAAACCACACTTGTATTAGTACGATCAACATCGATTCCTTCAATGGAACCGTTCAATCCGTCATTGTTGTATAGCAGGCATTGGTCATCCATGAACACAACGTAGCCGCCCGGGCTCACACTCTTCGAGGATGAGATCCCTGCTTGCTTGACGATCGAATCGATGTCGTATCCGGTGACGGTTTCCTCAACCGGCTGGCCGTCTTCGCCTTCAACCGTGATCGTCAGTTTCTTGCTTTTTGCTTCACTTTCCACCCAACCCTGCTTAACGGTTCGACTTGCAGAATAATTGTCTTTGTAATATGCGTTCACCGTAATCTCAGCTTCCGCGAACACCTGCCCGTTCAGCGCAGGCATCACCACGAAGCACTGCAGCACCACAAGGCAGGCAATGCAGAGCATCGCCAGCAGACGCCGGGATCCGGAGGAACGAAAAAGAAGCGCTCCTTTTTCTCCTGCAGCGCCTGTTCTGTTTTCGAATCGGGAATTGTTGTTCCTGAAGTTTCTCATATCGTCTCAATCATCGCCCGGGCAGCTCCCGGGACGTTCCAGCCTTTGCACGCAAAAACTGAGGGGTATGGTCCATAAATGTCACGGATCGTTCTCCTTCCTCAGTCCACACAACGATAGTATAGCCGATTTGACGGTAAGATTCAATGAAGACTTGGTGAAGATTTCATCAAAGGCGAGGTTTTATTGACACCCTTTGCCCGGCGAAGCCCCGGCTCCGGCCCCTATTCCACGCCTTTGAGGGCGTCTGCCATGGGGATGCGCCTGATCTTTCGCATGAGGATGATGCTGACCAGTCCGTAGCAGAGCAGCCCGGTGCCGATCAGGACCGGGATCCCCCAGGGCGCCGCGTAAAACGTCAGCCATCCGGTGAAGGACTGCATCATCACGTAGTAGATCACCCGGATGAGCCTGAGCCCCAGCACCCCCGACAGCACCAGCGACACCACGACGATGATCCCCGTGGCCCGGTTGTAGAGCCTGCCCGCCTTCCGGTTGGTGTAGCCCAGGATCTTCAGCATCGAAATGGCGTACCCGTTGCGCTCGGTCACCAGCCGGGCAAGAAGATAGACCATCAAGAGGAACAGCACGATAGAAAACACGAGAAACATCCGGAAGGCGATGCCCATGGAGTCCTCCAGCTGATTGGAGGTGGTGAGCAGGTCCTCCTCGGTGATGGTGGCGGCGATCTTCGACTCCGGAATGTCCGCCAGCTCCTCGTCGCTGAAGTACCCGGAATAATAGTCGTCCTTCAGATCAAAGATCTCCCGGAACTGGTCGATGCTCATGAACATGCAAAGGCTGGCGGGATAATGATACGTTCCCTCCGCGGAAAACGCGTACTTGTCC
>CACXCQ010000250.1 GCA_902766185.1 uncultured Eubacteriales bacterium | reverse complement strand
AGTCATCTCTTGTGGTCTTGGCCGCTTCCCTGTCCACCTTGGCTCCGTATTCGATGGTCTGCGGAGCTACCGCGGTTCCGCCGTTGGTCTCGAATTTGACGGTGAAGGTCTGCTTCTCGTAGTTGGCTTTGTAGTAACGGGCGCCGGTCATTTCCGAGATCGTCACGTCCTTTACCGGATCATCCAGATCCGTTCCGGTCCATCCGATGAAATCAAAACCTTCCTTGGCAGGATTGTTCAGGGGGAAGTTGTCCACTCTGGTATAGGTCTCCGGGTTCGTTTTTCCCTCCTCCAAAGTTCCCCCGTCCAGCTCATAGGTGATGCGGTACGCGGGAGTGATGAGAACGTACTCCTTTGATACCGCGATGGCCCCATCACTGACGGTTCCGATAATGATATTCCCGTCAGCGACCGCGTCGCGGTGGTCCGCATCCGTTCCGGTATAATTCTTATGGATGTAATTCTCATCGAAGTGGATCGTCTTATCCGATCCTGCCAGATAGAAGCCGTAGGTGTTGTTGGCGAGTTCCGTCTCACCACCGCTGAACGTGACCGGATTGGTCCCGCCGACAGTATAGATGCCGACCATTCCGCCGTTGACTTTGAGTGTTCCCTGCCTCATCGTGATGCTTCCGCCCTTCTGTGCAAGCAGCCCGACGAACCCGGTGTTGATGGTTACGGTTCCCGGTGTATTGATGACAATATTCTTTTTCTTGGTGCTCCCCGCGGTGATGGTGCCGCTCCTGGATGTGCCGAGCGATGTCAGCGTCAGGTCCCCTCCGTTGATGAGCACTCCGTCACCCTCGGCGTCAGCGGTTCCCACGACCTGAATGCAGCAGGGCGAATTGCCGGCAGCGTCTATCGTGACCTTTCCGCCGTTCTGGACGTACTGGTGATTGCAGTAGAGTGTACCGGCGGTGTTTGTCGACGAGGCATAGAATTCACCGTCAACGATCTGGATGGTCTTGTTTGCATCGAAGCTGTAGCTTTTTCCTTTGTGGGAGAAGGTCCCGGAATTTAATGTGAAATTATCCGCACTGAAGGAGTTGTTATTTGGATTGCTGTCGCCATAGATGACCTCAATGCTGTCGGCCGTCGTCTTGCTTTCCGCTTCCACGGTCAGATTAAGGGAAAAACTGTTGGTCTGCCAGGTAAAGCCGTTCGACTTGACTGTGTTCTTTCCTTTCAGAACGAGTTTCCAGTTGAAATTCGATGTCCGGTTTCCATAATTTCCGACGATCGCTTTTTTGTCCTTGGTATCGATATTCAGAGTATCAAAGGTCAGCTCGATGTTGTTGAAGCCCGGATTCACCGTCGGTCTGGTCTCGAGGAAGATCTGGTCGTCAGCCACTTCGAGGCCCTCGGCCATGCTGATCTTGTAGGTGCCGTTCTTTTTGAACGTCAGGACCTCGTCCACGTAGGTATAGTCCTCACCTTCTGTTCCTCCGGTGACCACATAGTCGTGCAGCTTCGGGATATCGGCAACAGTATTCGTTTTCTCGACGAACGGTGCCTCTGTGAACGCTGCCGTGTAGGTCGTTTCCCCCTTCTCCGTGAAGGTGGGATCTTTGGTCACTTTCGATGTGGTGGTGACTGTCTGCGTTCTCTTGTGCGAAGCGTAATTCTTGCAGGTCACCGTCGCCGTGCAGGTGGAACAATCGTCCGCCCACTTATATTCAGGCTCGTTCCAGTCGTGTCCGGCGATGGTCACCGGGATCGTCACCCGCTTGCCCTCATCATCCGTGGCAAAAACAGGAGTACCGCTGTCGTTGCCCGTATGCATCCATGGGTAGGCTTCCACTTCCCCCGCATCAAAATCAAGCGGTGGATCGTTTTCCAGGGATTCCGCATCCTTCCACAGGAAATGCAGGAATATGGGATCATCGTTATCGTCCCAGAAAAGACCGTCCTCGTCCGCGATGAACAAGTTAGAGTTTCCATCGGAATAATACACCGTCAGTTCATCGTCCTCATGGCACTCGATGTCGTTATCATCCCATTTCCCCGCTTCGGTGTCCTCCAACTCGATGGGTGTATTCAGGACCAGTTCTAAATTGCTGATCACCCTTCCGGCAATGGTAACCGAGATGGGCTCAGTGTACGGTGGATTTCTGGGATCGACAGTAATACCGGTGTCTTCACTCGCTGAATAGACAAACACGTTCACCAGATAGGATTCTCCCTCTTCGAATTGAGCCGGCTTGTTCTTCCAGTCATCGACCGCCAGCATGAGGCTTTTTTCCCCATCCGCCGTTTCGAAGGACCAGGCGTAGTCGGTACAGAAGTACTCGTCAGATGACCCGTCATCAAATGAGACGATCAGCCTGTCCCCTTCTCCATTTTCGTATTCGCGGCTTTCCAGATAGAAATAAACTTGTTCCGCATCTTCCGGTGCGATCTGGAAGTCTTGCGTCGACTCGATCACGATACTGCTGACTTCCTTCGCGCAGGCCTTGTCCACCTGCCCCAGCGCAGGAACAAAAAGAATCGCCATGGCGATGCTGAACAGCGCTGCGATACCAAACCTTATTCCACTTTTCGCTTTCATCGGTCCTCTTCCTTTCGTGGGTCACCAGGCTTTCGTTCTGAATGCCTTCCCATCTTTTTTACGACTCGATTTTACCACTACAGGCAAATGCCGTACACCCCCGCACAGCACAAAAATCCCAGTTCAGCAAAAAAATATGAAAACGGCGACACGCTCGTGCCGCCGTCCTGTAATATCTTCGCTCGTGCTCCGTTTACGCCAGGGCCGCTGTGATGATGGCCATGGTGTAGACTTCTTCCGCGTTGCATCCTCTGGAGAGGTCATTGATGGGCGCGTTCAGTCCCTGAAGGATCGGGCCGTAGGCGTCGAATCCGCCCAGTCTCTGCGCGATCTTGTATCCGATATTTCCGGCGTTGATGTCCGGGAAGATGAATACGTTCGCCTGGCCGGCGACCTTGGAATCCTTGCACTTGGTCTGCGCCACGACCGGGGAAACGGCTGCGTCAAACTGCAGCTCGCCGTCCAGCGCCAGCTCGGGGGCAGCTTCCTTGGCCAGCCTGGTCGCCTCGACCATCTTGTCCACATCTTCGCCCGCGCCGGAGCCCTTCGTGGAATAGGAGAGCATCGCGACCTTGGGGTCGATGCCAAAGATGGCCGCAGTCCGTGCGGATTCCACAGCGCACTCGGCGATCTCTTCCGGAGACGGCTTGATGTTGATGGCGCAGTCGCCCATGCCCAGCATCTCCGGCTCGCTGCCGTCTTCATGCTCTCTCACCATGATAAATACGGAGGATACGCTCTTGTTGCCCGGCTTGGTTTTGATCAGCTGCAGCGCAGGTCTGACCGTGTCAGCGGTGGAGTAAGTGGCGCCGCCCAGCAGAGCGTCCGCAATACCCATCTTCACCAGCATGGTGCCGAAGTAGTTGCCCTTCGCCAGCGCTGCTCTGCACTGCTCCTCGGTCATCTTGCCCTTTCTCAGCTCGACCATCTTCTCGACCATGGCATCCATGTCTTCGTAAGTGGCCGGGTCGAGGATCTCCAGTCCCTCAATATCGAAATTGCCAGCCTTTGCGGCAGCCTGCACCTCTTCCACATTACCGACGAGAACAGGGGTCAGGAATCCGCCCTTCTTCAGTCTGTCGGCAGCTTCCAGGATCCTGGCGTCCGGTCCTTCTGTGAATACGATTTTTCTGGGGTTCTCTTTTAAGATCTCGATCAACTTCTCAAACATTTCATCCGTTCCTTTCTCTTGCTTACAATTCATGTGTAAAAAAACACCGTACTATTATACCACAAAATACATGGGATAGTACGGTTGTTTTTCTGAATCTGTATTCGCTTCCCGGTCATCCCTCCAGGATCTTCACGAACACCCTGCGGCTCCGGGGTCCGTCGTACTCGCAGAAGTAGATCCCCTGCCACGTCCCGAGAACCAGCCGGCCGTCCTCGATGATCACGTTCTCCGAGAACCCGATCATGCTGGACTTCAGATGAGCTGCCGAATTTCCTTCCATGTGGTGGTATCCGTCCTCCCAGGGAACGATCTTGTTGATCTCCGTGGTGAAATCGCGGACCACGTCCGGGTCGGCGTTTTCATTGATGGTCACCGCCGCCGTCGTATGGGGCACAAAAACCATGCACACGCCGTTTTTCACGCCGCTCTCCGTGACCGCCTTCTGCACCTGTGCGGTGATGTCCAGCATTTGCGTATGTTTCGCCGTCTGCACATTCAGTCTGATCATTTCTCTCTCCTTCTACGCGCCGAGCAAAGGCTGGTCGTACTCGAACAAATACGTGTTGATTTCAAAAATGTTGTAGACCTTGTGGTTGATGCAATAGCCCACGATCAGGTCGAAGTCGGATGCCGGCGAAAGGGCCAGCCCCGCCCTGCGCAGAAGATCCAGCGTCTCATCCATGTTCAGCTCCAGCGCGATGGCCAGCGCCAGCACAGTCTTCTTCGAGGGCATGTAATTCTCGTTGCTGCGGATCTTCGAAAACAGCTTGCGGTCGATGTTGGCCTTCTTGTAGACCTGAGGATCCGTCAGCCCCCTGCGGTCGATGTGTCTGAACAGCATCTGCTGGAAGCTCTCCCCGTGCTGTTCCAGATACTGCTCCAGGTCCCAGTCGAAGGATGCCGTTGGGGCGAGGTAGACGTCGGTCACCGCCGATTCGAAATCCGCATCGATCTCCAGCTCCTCTTTCCTCTTCCTTTCCCGTTCCTCCTTCAGGCGCCCAAACAGCTTCCTGCCTCCGCCCTTTTTCGGGCTGGGCCCGCTCGCCTTGGGGAGCATTTCCGGAGCGTTATACAGACTGTATTCCGCCACCGACCGGTCGGCGAATGCAGTCCTCCGGATATCCCGGGGCCTCTCACGCACATCCCGGTCTTCGATATACGACTTGATGTCGGAGAAGATCCGGCCGGAGACCACGAAGGCTTCCCGGCTGTAGACTACCATGTACACCATCATCTCGTGGTCCAGCAGGAAGGAGCTGATCTCGCTGACCGCGATCCGCAGAGCCTCATCCTTGGGGAACCCGTAGGTCCCGGTGGAGATCAGCGGGAAGGCAATGGACGCGCAGTCCAGCTCAGCGGCAAGCTGAAGGGAGCGGCGGTAGCACGAAGCCACCGTCTCCCGCTCCCGGTAATCTCCGCCTCTCCAGGCAGGGCCCACCGTATGGATGATGTATTTCGCATCCAGCCCAAAGGCAGGCGTGACCGCTGCCTGACCGGGCTCCATGGGGCCGATCTTCGCGCGTTCCGCCAGAAGCTGCTCAAATCCGGCAGCCTCGTAAATCGACTGATCCACGCCCGCTCCCACGGCCACCATGGGGTTCGCCGTGTTCACGATGGCGTCCGCGCTGACTCTTGTGATGTCATTTCTGATTATATTCAGCGGCATTTCTGCCTCCTCTGTTCCGGAAAATTATTCTTCAGGTACGCACATGCTGTCGGAGAAGTCCGCCGGGCCGTAGACCACATTGCCTTCCTTGTAGATCGGGTAGGACATGTCGTTGGCGTATTCTCCGTCGATGTAAACGCTGGTGGAGCCGACCGTCAGGGTGCAGTCCACATCATCCTTGCTGAGGATGATCTTCTTGCCCTTGGCCTTGACCTCGTAACCTGCGCTCTCGGCCGCATCCTGGAACGCTACAGGTTTTGCGAATTCGACCTTGACGTCGTGGACCTCATCGTCCAGCATGTACGGCGCAGTATCGCTGGAATTCATCGCGGCCGCGTAGAGCAGTGAGCGGTGCAGGACATCTGAATTCCTGAGCTGACGCTGGGCTTCCTTCTTCGCGAGCTTCGTCACGTAATCCCGGCCCACTTGCTTTCCTTGCGCGTAAGCGGCCTGGATGGCTTTTTTCTGTTTTTCGATGCGGGCGATCTCATCCTTCTCGCAATCCTGGCAGAATTCCTTCGCGCCGGCGCTCAGGCCTGCCCGATCCTGCTCGGCCAGGACGCAGTTGCGCTTGAACATCCAGTACGCGCTGTCGTTCTGGACCGCGGTTCCGTCCACCTTGTAGGCATCCAGCGTATCCGTGATGCCTGAGAAGGAAGGAACGAAGATGGAGTGCTCCGCGTTGCCCATGGAGAGCCACTGCAGCTGGCAGGAATCCTTGGGCAGATCGGACATGGTCTGGACGATGTGCACATCCGACGAGCAGTTCGTTCCGATCGGTCTGATCGCGGGATCCTCGTGATCCGAAACGTCCATGTCCGTGCCCTCGTAACGGTCGCGGTAGATGTTCATGACGTCCGCCACGGAGACCTTCTCATCCGGCTTGTAGAACAGCGGATAGTAGGTTTCGTTATCGAAAGCCTGCTCATCGTCGCTTCCGAACACGTTGCTCAGCCATTCGCCGATGCCGCCGCCCTCGGATTCATCCTGTTTCAGCGTGGACGGGGAAAGCAGCATATGGCCTCTCCAGGTCCGGCTGTTGGCGAACTCATTTCTGAATCCGGTGATGGACTTCACCAGGTTGTACTTTCCGTCTTCCTTCACCACGTTGCCCGCGGCCTCGATGCAGTTAAAGAGCTCCGGCGCGAACACGAAGTTCTCGGTGTCCTGATCGTCCACTACGCCGATCATGTTCTGGTTGCCGTGCACAGCCACGCAGTCTGAAGGCATCTTCATGGCGCAATATGTTTTGCCGCCGTAGATCTCGACGAACCAGCCCTCATCCGGGTCGGTGATCATCAGTGTGTTGTACTCGGCTGAACCGTATTCCTTGATCAGCTCCGCCAGCACATCCACCGCTTCCCTGGCTGTCTTGGACTGGCAGGCGATCATTGCGGGAAGGACGGCTTCTCTCAGTCCGGTCTCCACGATGGGATCCTGCTGCATATACTCTTCGCTGACCTCCGTGGTCACGGTGCCGATGACCGCCACGCCGTACTCGTTGGTGCAGCAGGCGGGATACATTCCGTCACCTGCATCGGAGGAATCCGGCACGTAGGTGTACTTATACGTCAGCTCGGGAAGTTTGAATTCATTTCCCGTTCCGGTGTCGGTGAAAATGCGCCCGGCTTTCTCTACTCTGGGCTGGACCTTGAACATCTTGTTGTACGGTGATGCCAGCTGGTCCTCACTTCTGGCAATGATCGTCGTTCCTTCCTTGCTTGCGTCTTTTCCAACATAGACGTTGGTGCAGGCAAGGGCACCGGCTGTGGAGAACACCATTGCCAGCGCGATGGCCGCGATAAAAATACCTATTCTTCTCATTCTCTCTTCTCCTTTCGGGAAATGGGAATTATTCTTCTCCGCTTTATTGTATCAAATCGCAGTCCGCCTGACCACGAAAACTTATTCGTTGAATGTGACTTCGACCTCCAGGTCCGGATACGCGGTGTTCAGGAATGTGCTGATCTGCTCCACCGCTTTGCTGTCCGCCTGCTCCAGATAGTCCGTTTCCTCCTTGATGTGCCGTTCCTCCCTCTCCTTCATTTTCTTTCTCAGGTCGTTGACGTTCTGCGGGGTGACCGAGTTGAACACACCGTTCTTCACGTACATGATCTTCACGCTTTCCTCATCCACCTCGTGGCTCAGGATCTCGCTGTGCGGGATCGTCACGGCCAGCCTTTGCGCGTCCTCATCGAGATCGATGTTCAGATTCCCCTGAATATCCGGCCCCATCTTGACCGTCCCGCTGCAGCAGATCATCATCTCCTTCGCGGTCAGCGGCAGCGCAAAACCCAGGATCTTCTTCGGGTCGCCCTTATATGTGTCGGAGTCCGTATAATTGCACTCAAACGTGGCGAGCTCCGATATCTCAACGATCTTCTCCTCGATGGCGACCGGATCGTAATGCTCCCCCTGGTCCGGATTCCAATCGTAACGGGCACCGAACTCGAACCCCGCGATGAACGCCGCGACGATCAGCACGAGCGCAATGATCAGCTTCTTCAGCGCAAAGCCCTGTTTGATGTTTTCGTTCTTCTTCATCTTTCTTACCTTTTTCTACCTTCCCCACCGTTCCTGCGTCACCTGACGCTGCCCGCTGTTCTCACGTCATCTGACGCTACCCGCTGTTCCTACTGCGGGCACTGCCACCAGCGGCTCCTCTGTAGGATTATACTATCATATCCACACCACCTTGAGAAGAATCCCCGTCTCAGATCATCCCCGCGAACTTCAAAAGGAAATGTCGAGATTCCGGCGCTTTAGCATCCTTGAGATCTCGACTTTTTCGCCTGCAAAGGCTGGTCAGCCCGGTGAGGTCGAGATTTACTCCTGTCAGGCGTTCCATAATCTCGACCTGACCTGCGCACAGAGCCTGTTTTTTGTCGTATCCGGAAGAAAAGTCGTTATTCCAATGCGTCAGAACAGCTCTGATCTCGATAATTCCTTCACGACTCGGCCATCCTTCTCATGAACGACTTTTCGGTATTTACACTCCTTCGGAGCTCGACGCTTACCCACATCCTCTCCACGCAGCGGGCCAGACAGAAGTCGCGCCACGATTTGGACACGACTCCCTGGCCAGGAACCCCAAAAGGAAAAGTCAATGTTTCAATGCGTCAGAGCCGGCTAAACCATGACTT
>CACXCQ010000249.1 GCA_902766185.1 uncultured Eubacteriales bacterium | reverse complement strand
GGGCTGCAGGCCCTGCCATTCCCGGTAGCTCATGGCCCAGTGCTTGGAAAGGCTGACGCCGACGCGCATATCCGGCGCGTACTTCTTCACGGCCAGGTTGGCCAGACGCATGGCTCTGGAGTACTCTTCCATGTAGACGTCCAAAGGAGCGGTGGTCTCGATCTCGCCGGATCTCAGGTCCTTGCTTCCTCTCGCCGGAAGGGCGTGGCCGGACTTGCTCCTGTTGGGGATGATCTCGTTCCAGTCGTAGGCCATGTCCACTTCGTTGCTGATGACGTAGTCACAGATGAGTCCGTTGCCCTTCTGGGAATAGCGGTTGGCCAGGAATTCCATGGCTGCGATGAAGTAATCTCTTCCCAGCTCGTTGGAGGTGTTGAATCCGTTGGTCCATCTGGCGTCGTCGATGTACTTCAGCGCTCTGGGGTAGTTGTACTGTCCTTCTGTGGAAACGAAGGAGATCACAACTGCCACAACGTTGATGCCTCTTTTCTCGTAATCCTTGAGGTCGGCGTCCATGGCGGCGACGGAGGCGGGATTCATGTAGTAAGTCTTGCCGTTGACTTTGATGGTGTCTCCGCTCTTGCCGGAGTTGTCGATGGGTTTGCCGGACGCGGTCTCGTTGGCCATGACCAGACCCGTAAGGTCGATGTTCATGGCGGTCCAGCCGCAGCCCAGATCAGATGCGATGGCCGAGGAGGCCGAATCGGATTCGTCGATGACACCCTTCTTCGTGTTCACCGGCTTTTCCACGGCGCCGCGGAGGGATGAGATCTGTGTCGCGTAGACGGGGCCCCTCACGATGTTGCCGCCGCTGACGATGTAGTATTTGTCATAGAGTCTGTCGTATCCGTTATCCGCGTAACGGGGAATGGTGATGGTCTTGCCCTGGCTCAGGTCGATGGACTGTACCTTCGATCCCGCCGTGCTCTTGCTCACCAGCCCGCGGATGGAATCTCCAGAGACGTATTCGTTCGCCTTGACTCTGATCAGATCACCGGTGCCGCTGCCCAAAGGCTGGACCTGGATGGTGATGTCATTCTTGTTCGCCTTCACCGTGAGCTTCGTTTCGTTCACCGGATTGGAGTAGTTCAGGGACGAGCCTGTCGTCTTCGCCTTCTTCACGGCGCTCCACTTGCCGGTCTTGCTGCCCTTCTTGCCCCGGACCTTGATGCTGTAGTTAGTGCCGGGCTTCAGGTCCGCAATGGTGTAGCTGCGGCTGCTGGAAAGCGTTACGACCGAGAAGTCTTTGTCCGAGGAGCGCTTGTACGCCACCTGGTATTTCTTCGCCTTCTTCGCCGCACCCCATTTGATGCTGATGGAAGAATCCGTCTTGCTGGTGATCTTCAGACTGGATACTTTTCCGGGAGTTGCTGCTTTCGCGTAGGTAACGTCAGTGTTCAGGACGATCACACTGCAAATCATGACAACGATGATCGCTGCCAGCCAGATCGTCGAGAGGCGTATGCCTATCGTGTTTCGCATGTTGTTCTCCTTCCTCTGCGGAATCTGTGTTCCCTCGTCTGAGGGCGTTCCGGTATAATGATTAGCTGCAGTCTTCCGCAGGCCGTTTTTGCGAATCTGGCCCGCGATAGTCGACATTCCTATTTTACCATTTTGACCGGAAATCGTAAACCTTTTCGGTGTACTAATACCACCCTATAAAGATGTATATGAGAATTCGGAGCAAAGGCAGGAATTTCAGGGGTAATCCCCCCGAAAAACCCAGTAAATATCTCATTTCGGCGAAAAAGACGATTTTCATGCAATATCCGGTGACTGCAGGCCTGATTTTGCGGCGTGAAATCCGCTCCGCCAACCACCGGCTCAGGTCAGTGCGTTAGACCGGTGCGGCCAGTTGAACGGCGTGCGCGACCGGTCGTCCATCCTCAACTCAATTCGGTCCCACGAACTTCTGAAGGAAAAGTCGAGATTCTTGCTTTCCAGAGTGCCTCAAATCATGACTTTTTCTTTTTCTGAGGCCGCTCAGAGTTGTGCGGTCGAGATTTTCATCGTTTGAAAGCGGCAAAATCATGACTTTGTCTGCAGGTCCCATATGCTTGAGGCAGGATAGTCATGATTTCAATGCTTCAAAACAGCAAAAATCTCGACATCTCCTTTTGGCACAGTTCTCACTCACCATGCACTCAATATTTCGATGCTCCTGAACAGCAAAAATCTCGACTGAAATGGTATTTTACTTGCGCTGGAGATCTTCCAGGAAGGCTGCTGCTTTTTTTAGGATTTCGATTTCTTCACGCAACTCTGCTCTCTCTTTTACAAGTTGCTTTTCCCTTTCGGTCATACCGGGACCGTTCGCATGTCCCGTACGAAAAGCATCTTCCCCAAACTCCTGATACATTTCAGCCCATTTTCGTACGGTCCATGGCTTTATCCCATACTTCTGAGCGATAACATGCTCCTGGCCTGCATTTTCTGGAAGCAGCGCTTCCTTTGCAACTTTCACACGAATTGTTTTGTTGTATTTGTGTCGTGCCATAGCGAGTCCTCCTTCCTGT
>CACXCQ010000248.1 GCA_902766185.1 uncultured Eubacteriales bacterium | reverse complement strand
GCGGTTGGCAGGACCACCATGCTGATGGATCAGCTGGAGGAAGGGGACTATCTGCTGGATGTGGTAGGTCCTCTGGGCAAACCGACAGAAATGGAAGGCCTGAAGAAGGTCTGCGTCGTTGGCGGCGGTACAGGAAACGCCCTGGCATACCCGCTTGCCTGCGGCATGCATGATCACGGCATCCATGTTGACATGATCGCCGGATTCAAGAGCAAGGACCAGGTCATTCTCGAAGAAGAACTGAACGAAGGCGTTGACCGTGTGTTCATCACCACGGACGACGGTTCCTATGGTGAGAAAGGATTCACCACCGATAAACTGAAGGCGCTGATCGAAGAGGGCAACGAGTACGACGAGATCGTCGCGGTCGGACCCCCGATGATGATGAAGTTCACCTGCAAGATCGCAGAGGAATACGGCATCCATTCCATCGCGTCCCTGACGGCTTACATGATCGACGGAACCGGCATGTGCGGCGGCTGCCGCTGCATCGTGGGCGGCGAGAACAAGTTCGTCTGCGTAGACGGACCGGAATTCGACGGCGCTCTGGTCGACTGGGACGAGCTGATCAAGAGAAGCGCGTATTATTCGGAGCAGGAAGCTGACGACAGAGCGCATGTCTGCCGTCTGACAGGAGGTGTACGTTACTATGATTAATCTCAAGGACATCAAGAACCCGATGCCGGAACAGGATCCGAAGGTTCGGGCGAGAAATTTCAAAGAAGTCGCTGAAGGGTACACTCCTGAAATGGCCATCAACGAAGCCATGCGCTGCCTGAAGTGCCGGACCAAGCCCTGCACCAAAGGCTGCCCGGTCATGATCAAGATCCCCGAATTCGTGGCGAAGGTCGCGGAGGGCGATTTTGAAGCGGCTTATCAGATCATCTCCGAGGACAGCGCGCTTCCGCGGATCTGCGGCAGAGTCTGCCCCCAGGAGAACCAGTGTGAAGGCGTCTGCGTCAGAGGCGTCCAGGGCGAGCCGGTCTCCATCGGCCGTCTGGAGCGTTTCGTCTCCGACTGGCACGCAGAGCACGAAGAGGAACTCATCGCTGTCTACGGATACGACGCAGCAGCCAAGGTGGCTCCTTCCAACGGCAAGAGAGTCGCTGTGGTCGGCGCGGGTCCTGCGGGACTGACCTGCGCGGGAGATCTTTCCGCCAAGGGTTACGCCGTGACAGTCTATGAATCCCTGCACAAGCCCGGCGGCGTACTGGCCTACGGCATCCCGGAATTCCGTCTGCCCAAGGACATCGTGGCAGCGGAAGTGAAGAAGCTGGAAGACCGCGGCGTGGAATTCGTCAGCAATGCCATCATCGGCAGGGCGGAGACCGTGGACGAGCTGCTGGATGAAGAGGGCTTCGACGCTGTCTTCGTCGGCACCGGCGCAGGACTTCCTTCCTTCATGAACATCCCCGGCGAGAACCTGCTGGGCGTTTGTTCCGCTAACGAATACCTCACCAGAATCAACCTGATGAAGGGTTATCTGGATGACTATGACACCCCGGTTCCCCAGGGCAAGCGGATCGCGGTCGTCGGCGGCGGAAACGTTGCCATGGATGCGGCCAGATGCGCGATGCGTATGGGCGCCGAGAAGGTCTACATCGTTTACCGTCGGTCCATGGAGGAGATCCCGGCCCGTCGTGAAGAGATCCACCACGCCATCGAAGAGGGCGTTGACTTCCAGCTGCTGCGCAATCCTGTGCAGATCATCGGCGACAAGGACGGTCACGTCACCGGCATCGAAGTCGTGAAGATGGAACTGGGTGAGCCGGATGCCTCCGGCAGACGCCGCCCGGTCGAGATCGAGGGATCCAACTACATTCTGGACGTTGACGAAGTCATCATGTCCATCGGAACCAAGCTGAACACCCTGATCCTGGATACCACGGAAAACCTGGAAGCCAACAACAGGGGCGGCATCGGCACAGACGACGGCGCTGCCACCAACCGTGAAGGCGTCTACGCCGGCGGCGACGCAGTCACCGGCGCAGCAACCGTCATCCTGGCCATGGGCGCAGGCAAGACCGCTGCATCCAGCATCGACAGCTATCTGAAGAAATAGCTGGAAGCAGACGGAACAGGTTCTGCTGAAAAGATACCGAAAGGTTAGCTCCCCTCACCTCCATTGGGGAAGAATAGCAACTTTAAGGTGGATATTTGCGAAAACGGACAGTTCCTCGTGGGACTGTCCGTTTTCAACCCTTAAAAACGTGTTTGTCAAAAGCGGAGAAAAGCACTATACTACTACTTACGGAACAGCGATAAACAGAAGAGATGAGGAACGATAGATGAACAGAAAAGAGCTTCCATATTTCAGCATAGACGGCCATTTTGGCGGGAGTCAGGCCTGGTTTCTGGACCCCTGGATGCATATCGGGGGATGTGGAGCGCTGACCATGTGCGACCTGCTTTTGTACCAGGCTCTGGTGAAGGGGCGGGAGGACTGCCTGCCCTTTGCGGGGATGCGGAAGACGAAGCGGGATTACCGCAGGTTCGGCATGATCATGAAGCCTTACCTGCGGCCCAGAGAGACCGGGATCAAGGACCTGAAGACCTTCATGGACGGGGCGAAGCTGTACCTTGAGGACAGTGAGATCCGGGGGTTTTCTCTGGAGGCTCTCGATGGGCACAGACCGTACGAAGAGGCGGAGGAGGCGGTGCGGGACCGCATCGATCACGATATGCCGCTGCCCATGCTGATGCTGAAGCACGGGGACCGGAGATTCGATTTCTTCGAGTGGCACTGGTTCCTCATCGTGGGCTACGAGGATGCGGAACCCTTCCGGATCCGGGTGGCCACCTATGGCAGGGAGCACTGGCTCGACTTCCGGAGCTTCTGGGAGACGGGGCAGATCGAACGCGGAGGCCTCGTGCTGGTGTACGAGGAGTGAGCGTGGCATACGAGGAGTGAGCATGGGGCAGCGTGAGGAGATCAGACCGGCAGCAGTGGTGCGGATCGCCGGCGCCTACGTGGCCTGGGTCATGGGATCCGGTTTCGCCACGGGGCAGGAGATCCTGCAGTTTTTTACCAGCTATGGATACCATAGCTTTATTTTGGTGGCCATCAATCTGGCGGGATTCCTGCTGATCGGCCCGGCGATCCTGAAGGCGGGCCGGGAGCACAAGGGGGCAGAGGCCTACGATCATTTCGTCTTTTTCTGCGGGAAAAAGCTGGGCACAGTCTATTCCTGGTTCCTGCCTTTGAGCATGTTCGCCGGGATGGTGATCCTGATCTCCGGGGCAGGGGCTACGCTGCAGGAGTATTACGGCCTCAACCACTATGTGGGGGCGCTGCTGATGGCGGCCATGGCACTGGCAGCCTATATCATCGGATTTCAGCGGTTCGTCCGTGTGGTCTCCTTCATCGGGCCGGCCATCATCGTTTTCTCCGTTTTTGTCGGCATCGTCACGGTCTGCAGGGATTTCGGCGGGCTGGCCCACGTGGGCGAAGTGATGAGCAGCGGGCAGGAGCAGGCGCTGGTGGCGGACCGGCAGCCGGCACCCTGGTGGTGGCTCTCCGGATTCCTCTATATTTCCTATAACCTCTGCGGCGGGTCGAAGTACTATTCCGCTCTGGGGATGACCGCTTCATCGGCCCGGGAAGCCAGACTTGGCGCGGTGGTGGGGAGCATCGCGCTGATGGCCTCGATCCTGCTGATGAACACCGCCATGCTGACAGACCTGGGCACTATGGTCACGCTGGATGTGCCCACGCTGTTTCTGGCGCGGAAGATCGCCTACGTGCTGGGCGCCGTCTTCAGCATCATTCTGCTGATGGGGATATTCTCCTCCTGCAGCGCCATGCTTTGGACCGTCAGCGAGAAATTCGTTACCCAGGGGAGCCGCAAAAGCCATTTCTTCGCTGCCGGCGTCTGCGCCGCGGCATTCATCCTGGGTCTGTTTCCCTTCGCCGATCTGGTGGGGGTGATCTACACCATTCTGGGCTACCTCGGGCTGATCTTCGCCGGGTGCGTGATCCGGCAGGTCGTGAAGAACAGAAGAGCAGCGC